>JALOOB010000057.1 GCA_025454635.1 Anaerolineae bacterium | reverse complement strand
CAGATAGACGCGCGACGGATAATCGATCCGGGCGGACCCATACTTGCGCAGGTGCGTCCAGACCTCCACCGCAAGCCGGCTTGCCTCATCAACCTGACCCAGCGCCAGCAGCGCGCGCGCCTCGGAAGCCTCCACTTCGATCCATGAGCCCAGAATGCTGTGGGTCTGCCACAGGGCGTGCGCTTCGGTGAAGCAGGCGGCCGCGCGCTCCCACTCCTCGGCGTCAGCCAGGATCAGGCCAAGGACCGCGAGACAGTTCGCCAGCGAGAGAGGATCGTCGCCAGACTCGCGCAACTCCGCGAGCAGGCGCTCCCCGATTTCCCGGCCCTTGCCGGCATTTCCCATGCACCAGTAGGTATAGCTCAGGTCGAACTGGTTGGTTATCCGGGAAGCCGTAATTGCGCTTGTTCATACAAGCCAGCGCGGTTTCGCCTGCCAGCGCATTCTGTTCGGCCGCTTCCAGCGAGAGGCGAGCCGCTTGTTCGTAGTCGCCCAGGTCGGCATAGTAACTATTGATGCCTGAGGCCGCTTGCGCGCGGGCCAGCGGGTCAGAAACAGTGGGAAGCAGCGCGAGCGTTACGTCCACCTGCTCCCGCGCCTCGTCCCACCGGTCGACACGGACGAGCCCCACTATGAGCCGCGAGCGAGCGCGCAACACAAGCGCAGGATCCCCCAGCCGAAGCGCCAATTCGAGCATTGCCCCGGCGGCGCGGACGAGCAATTGAAAGTCATCCACGCGGGACGCGAACCGCGACTGCAGCAGGTAAGCATCCCAGCGCCGGGCGTCGTCGCCCAGTTCGTCCGCGATGGCCAGCATCGAATCGATGTCAGCCCGCTGTGACGCGCGTTCTGCGCGCAGGTCGAAGACCCTGACCCTGCCGGCAAGCGCGCGCCAACGGCGATCTCGATCCTCCGGCGCAAGCGCGGCAAGCGCCCGATCATAGTGCTCCCGCGCTTCGAGCGTCGCGCCTTGCGCCAGCGCCCGTTCGGCGGCAAGCGTCCAAGCATCGGCGGCTTCCAGCCGGAGGCCAGCCTCGGAGTAATGATGCGCCAGGACTTCCGGCCGCCCCTCCGCGATACCGGGGAAACTCGCGGCGAGGGTTTCGGCGATGCGGCGGTGATATGCCTGACGCACCGGTTTGACAAGCATCGAGTAAGCCGCATCCTGCAGCAGCGCGTGGCGGAACGCATAGCCGGGGCGGCCGGCGTTCTCCACAGGGCTGAGGACGCGGCGTTCCACCAACAAGTCGAGGTCGCTCTGCAACCGCGCCTCGTCGAACGGGGATACTGCGGCGAGCACGGCGTAGGAAAACCCCCGCCCGAGCGCGGCCGCCCACTGCGCGGTCTCCCGGGCGACCCCGGTGCGGTCGAGATGGGCGGTAAGCGAGTCGCGCAATGTCGCAGGCAGCTCGGGTTGCGCCCCTGCGCCTGCCGGAGCGCGCGTCGCAGCGTGGCTTAAGGCGTGCGTCAATTCTTCCAAATAGAGCGGAATCCCGTCGGCCTGGCGGACGATATGATTGCGGGCATCTGCGGAGAGCGCGTTCGCGCCCTCGATCGCGGCGACCATGCCTCCCGCGCTGGCTGCGTCGAGCGGGGCAAGGTCAAGCTCGAGCGCGCCGCGGCGGGGCGGCCAGGGCGCGTGGAAATCGGGCCGCCAGGTCAAAATCAGCGCGCATGGCGAGCCGAGCAGGGCGTCGAGAGAGCGAGTGATCCATGAGATGGTGGTCGGATCGCTCCAGTGCAAATCTTCGATGACCAGGGCGATGGGCGAGCGCGCCGCCTCGCGCTGAACGAGCGCGGCGGCCTCCTCGCGCATCAGCTCGCGCTGTTGGTCCGTGAGAATGGCAGGCGCGGGTTGCTCCGTGGGGATGCCGAGCAGCAACGACAGCAGCCATGAGGACGCGGGCCGAGTGGTCGGGGCAGCCGCAAGGGCAGCTTCAAGTTTGGCGCGCCGCGCGAGCGCTTCCGTATCCGCCGTGAAGCCGAGCAACCGCTCAAGCAGACCGATGATGGGATAGAGGCTGGTGTTGCCGAAGTACGGAGAACAGGAGCTTTCCAGCCACCGGACCTGCCCCGCAAACCGCTGCTTTAGTTCCCACAGCAGCCGCGACTTGCCGATCCCGGCTTCGCCGCGCACGGTGATCAACCGACCGTGACCGGCCGCGACCGCGGCGAGGCCCGCATCCAGCAGCGCGAGATCGCGCGCGCGGCCGGCCAGCGGCGTGAGGTCGGGCACGCGCGCAAACCTGCCGAGGCTATGCGGAGGCCCGGCCCGCCCCTCCGCGCGGTAGGCGACGGCGCGGCCGCCGGGCGTTGTCTCGCCGCGGGGGGCGAAGCGGAACCAGTCCAGGGTGAGCCGCTCGGTTTCCGCGCTGACCACCACTTCGCCGGCCCCCGCGAGCCGCATGCAGTCGGCGGCGAGATCCGGCACGCTCCCGATCAACTCTTCCCCCGAAGCCACCATCAGGCCCGTGTGCACCCCGGCGCGCAGAACTTCAGAGGCCGGGGCAAGCGCGGCTAGCTCCAGCGCGGCATCGATCGCGCGCCGGGCGCTGTCCTCCTGGGCGGCCGGGTAGCCGAAGTAGATGAGACATTCCGCGCCGCGGCCAGGCTGCTTACGGCCGCCGAAGCGCTCAAGCACGGGCGCGCAACGCTCGGCGCAGCGGGCGATGAGATCGCGCACCTCTTCGGGATCGGAGGAGCCGCTGGCTGCCTGGCGGCGGCAGACAAGGGCGGTCATCTGCCGGCGCTCATCGAGCGGCGCCGCGGACACTGCCTGCGAGGTCTGTCCGGCCGCGCGCAGCCGGCGCGCCTGAATCTGTTCATACAGCGCGCTGACCTCGGCGGACGGCGCGAGGCTGAACTCCTGGGCGAGGATGCTGCGGTAGTGGGCGTACTGTTCCAGCGCGGCGGCTTCCTGGCCGGTCTGAGCCAACGCCGTCATTAATTGGATTTGCGCGCGCTCGTGCCACGGTTCAAGCGCGACGATCCGCCGGGCATAGGCCAGCACCTGCGCCGCGTTTCCGGTGCGCTCGTAATGGTCCGCGATGGAGCCCAACGCTTCGAGCGCCTGGGCGCGAAGCGTCTCCTGCTCCATGACCTGCCATTCATCGAAGGGGAGGCTATCGCGCAGGGAGAAGCCCGCGAGGAGATCGCCGCGATACATGTCTGCGGCCTGTTCCAGCCAGGCGAGGCAAGCGCTGCACATCCCGCCTGCCGGGTGCTGGTGGTGGCGACGCGCGCGCAACAGCTCTAGGAACTCAGCGACGTCGATATGGTGGTTGCTGAGCGGATTGAACTGGACTTCCTGGCCGGCGAGGAGGAGGAATGGTTCGCGGCCCTCCGCCGCGCCTTCGTCGTCGCCCAAGGCGCGGCGCAGTCGCAGCAAGGACTGGCGGAGGTTGTGGGCTGCGCGCTCCTGGGGCAAGTCAGGCCAGAGCAGGCCGGCGAGCGCCGCGCGACGATGGGGTCGGCCGGCGCGCAGCGCCAGGTAGGCGAGAAGAGCCCGAACTTTGTCGGTCCCAAATGAGGTGACCGGCTTGCCGTCGAGGAGAACTTCAAAACCGCCGAGCAAAAAGATCGCTAGCCTGCTCATTAATCCTCGCCAAACCCGTTCACACAGCGCGGTTGGCGTCATTTTAGCATCTTGCAAGGACGAGGCCCAAATAGTTTGCGGTTCTATGTGACGATCTTGTGACGCTACTTGTTTTATACTGCGCTCACAAATACGGCTGAGAGGATACGCGCCATGCCGATCACGAGTTACGCCTCGTACATGCTGCGCCTGCGCCGGGTGCAGGACGTGGAGCGCCAGGTTTGGGTGGCCACCATGCAAAGCGTGGGGTCAGGCGAAGAACGTTCGTTCCTGAGTATCGAAGCGCTGGCCGCGTTTCTTCTGGGCGAATATGCTGAATGCGGGAAGGGCGAAGGGCGCCGGGAAGCTAATTCGTCTGCGGAACAGGAGTGATCATATGTCCGAGTTAGCGAGACAGGAGCCCTTACAGCTGCTGCGGACGAAGTTGTACCGCCCACGCACGACCGGCGAACTGGTTCCGCGCCAACGCCTGGGCGCTATCTTCACCCACTATCTGGAGAGAGCGGCGACATTGGTGTCCGCGCCGGCGGGCTACGGCAAGACCACCGCGATTTCCTTCTGGCTTGAACGGTGTCAGTGTCCCAACGCCTGGCTGTCACTCGACCCGAGCGACAACAACCTGGCCATCTTCGTGGCGTATTTTGTTGCTGCGGTGCGCACCGTCTCTCCCGACGCGTGTTCCAAGACCCTGGCACTGCTGGGCGCGTCGACGATGCCCCCGCCGCACGTCATGGCGACCACCCTGAGCAATGACCTGGAGGACCTCGCGGAGGACCCGGCGTTACGCGACGGGAAGCGGCTGGTGTTGGTGCTGGATGACTATCACAGCATCGACAACGTCGAGATCCATACCCTGTTGGCCGAGTTGCTGCGGCACCCACCCCGCACGCTCCACCTCGTTCTGAGCGCGCGACACGACCCGCCGCTGCCCTTGCATGCGCTGCGGAGTCGAGGCGCGTTGAGCGAGATTCGCGTTTCCGACCTGCGCTTCAGCAAGGAGGAGTCGATCGCCTTCGCAGCGACGTCGCTGATGACGCCCCTGGACGAGGAAGGGCTCGCGGGCCTGATCGAGATGACCGAGGGATGGGGCACGGGCTTGCGAATGGCGGTGCTGGCGCTGAACACGGGCGGCGAACTCCCCGAGGCGGCCCTAACACCCGGCTTTGGCAGCCAGTATGCGCTTGACTTCCTTCTGCAGGAGGTTCTTGCGCGCGTGCCGGCAGCCACGCAGCAGTTCCTGCTCGAAACCTCGATTCTCGATCGTCTCTCCGGGCCGCTATGCGACGCGCTTGTCAGCGCGACCGATCCTGCGTGGGACGGCCGCGCGTATCTTAAATGGCTGACGGAGCAGAATCTCTTCACATTTGCGCTCGATGCGGAGGGAGTGTGGCACCGGTATCACCATCTTTTCCGAAAGCTGCTGCGCCGGGAGCTGGAGCGGCATCGCAGCGCCGAGCAAATCGCCGAGTTGCGGCGCCGGGCGGCCGAATGGTTCGAGCAGCACGGGTTCATCGAGCAAGCCATCCAGTATGCGCTGGAGGCGGGTGACGAATCGGCTGCGGTCCGACTTGTCGAAAGCCACCGCCACGAGGCGATGAATCGAGACCACTGGCGCCAACTTGAACGGTGGCTCAGCTTTATGCCGCGGTCGCTCGTCGAGACGCGCCCCGAGCTTCTGGCGCTCGACGCGTGGATGGCGCAGAAGCAATGGAAGTTCGCGGGGCTGCTGGCGCGGCTGGATCGCATCGAAGAGCTGATCTGCGGTGCGCCGGAGGTAGAGGCGAGCTGCGCGCGGCTGCTGGGTGAGGTGGAGACGCTGCGCAGCGTGGCGTCATACTATCTGATGGACTTTGAAAGCGCATCTGCGTGCGCTCGCAGGGCGCTGGAATTGCTCCCGCCGGAATGCTCCGCCGCGCGCGGCCTTGCCTGGATGTATCTCCCTGCAGCGCGCCAAGCCGCAGGGGATTACGCGGGAGCGCAGGATCTTTTGCTTGAAGGACTCCGCGAAGATCACCTGCATGGAAATTCTTTTGCGTCGCGCGTGTACACCGGCCTTTGTATCCTGGCGTGGTTGGATGCGGATCTACCGAAGCTAAAGCTCCTGGCGACGCAGATGCTGCTGCTGGCCCGCGAGCGTGACCTGATCGAAATGGCGAACTTCGCGCGCTACTACCGCGGGTGCGCGTTGTACCATATGAACGACCTCGACGGGGCGGAACAGGAATTCGCCAGCGTGGCGCAGAACCGCTACCTGGCTCACGCGCAGCCCTATACCCAGAGCATTTACGGCCTCGCCGCCATCTATGCAGCGCGGGGCGAGACAGCGCGAGCGCAGACGGTCGTGGAAGCCGCCACGAACTACGGCCTGGAGACGGCCAATAGCCGCATCCTCTTCGATGCGCAATCCGTCCGGCTGTTCCTGCTCCATCGGGACGGAGGCTCAGTTGATGGTCAGGCGTGGCAGGATACGTATGACCCGGAGGGGGCGCTGACTCCCCTGACCACCTTCATCCACCCGCATGTCCTGCTGGCGCGAATCCTGATCGACTCGTCTTCCGCAGCCCGTCGGGCAAAGGGGAGCCGCATGATGGAGCGGCTGCTCGAACTTGCCCGGCGCATGCACAGCACCCGGTATCTTGTCGAGATGCTTGGACTGCAAGCCGTGTTGCGCGAGGCGCAGGGGAAACGAGAGCTTGCGCTCGAGGCGCTGGCGGAGGCGGTCGCGCTAGGGGAGCCGGGCGAAATGATCCGCGTCTTCGTCGACAGCGGACCCAAAGTGGCGGCGCTCCTGCGCCTGCTGCTCGCGGCGCCTGTGCGCAACGGCAGCCGCAAGGGAGCGGCGTACATCGAGCGGATCCTAGCCGCGTTCAACGAGCCTCGCCGTTCGGCCGCTGCCGAGGGGCAGGCCGGCCTGGTCGAGCCGCTGACGTACCGCGAGCTCGAGGTGCTCGAGTTGCTGCGCGAACGGCTGATGCACAAGGAGATCGGGCAGAAGCTGGACATCTCCCCGATGACCGTGAAGCGCCACGCGACGAACATCTACGAGAAGCTGGGCGTGGGAAACCGGCGCGACGCGGTCAATCGCGCGGAAGCGCTCGGTCTCCTGACGCCCGGAGATGGTCCACGATCCTATTAAGACCCATCACTTCGGCTCAAGCCGGTCGAGGCGCTCGCTCAACTCCCTGAGCTGCGCCATCAATTGTTCCGTATCGGCGCGGGTGGCGGGCGGCTCCGCGTCCTCTTTCGGCTGGAGGAACTTCGTTGCCATGACGCTGGTCAGCACGCCGAAGAGGCCGATGCCGACAATCATTGTCAGAACGCCAACCATTCTCCCCCCGGCACTAGTCGGGTAGCGATCGCCGTAACCTACGGTTGTGATTGTGACCAGGCTCCACCACACCGCATCCCCGCCCGTCTTGATGTTGGGATCGGGCGCGCGAACCTCGTAATACATGACCGATACACTGCCGAACAGAATCACGAGCAGCGCCATGATGACCGTAACGTAGAGGGCGGACTCCGCGCGGCGGCTGGTGAACTCGTGCAGCACGCGCTTCGGCCCGCCCACGCGGAGGATGCGCGCGACGCGGAAGAGCCGGAAGATGCGGAAGAAGCGCAGCGCGGGCACTGTCGGAATGCTGCCCAGGAAGTCCATGATGCCGTGCGGCCAGAGGTAACTGCGCTTCGGCTTCGCCTGGATAAGGTGGACAAAGAAGTCCAGCAGGAAGATGGAGCAGAACAGCAGATCCATGACGAAGAGGACTTCCTGCACCGGCGCATCCGGCGCCAGGATGAACTGCACCGCCATGACGCCGAGCGAAAGCACGGTCAGGATGCCGATGAAAAGATCGTAGAGACTCACCTGTTCGACGGGGGCGTTATCCGCCGCCTTAGGCGCGTCCACCGCGGTCATTCTACCCTCCTTTTGGCGGCGCTCCAGCAGACATCGTCTATCATGATTTCGGAGCAGGGCCTCCGTTCTTGAACAGCATGCGCTGCGCGCCGCCGGCCGTTTCGAGGGCAAGATTGCCCTGCCCGTCCGGTCCACCGGCGACGATGCTGCCGAGCAACTTGAGGTATTGCTGGTCCAGGGAAGCCTCGCCGCAGAACACCATTGTAGTCGCGCCGAGCTGAATCATGAAACCGTTCTCCTCCGCATAAGTGCCGGTGAAGGTGTTGCAGTCGGCCTTGCCGGCGAGAGTTGCGTCGGTATTGAAGGTGATCGTGTAGTTCTCCGGGTTTGCGATGGTCTGCGTCTGCTGAGTCGACCGGTCAGTGACGCTCACCCACTGCCAGACGATGCCGGTGATCGCGTTCGGGTCGGCGGGAGCGGCAGTCGGTGTGGCGGGATAGCAGGCCGCGGCGACGAGCAGGACCAGGGCCAGGGCGATTGTCAGGACGAAACCTTGTTTCATGATCGAACACTCCTTAATGCGAGCAGCGGCACGAGGACGAAGGTGGCGAGCAGCGCCAGGATCACGAGCCGAGCGTTCTTCGAACAGCAGGCCGGATAATTGCGCGATCGCGGTGAAAAATCCTGTGATCGTCATGATCGTCTCCTTGCGAATCGGCGCCGCCTCACCGGGTGCGCTTACGCGGCACGAGGTGAGGCGGCGAGTTACCCGATCGAAGGGCCTATTGCCGCGCCATGGCGATGCGCCAGCGCTCCTCGGGATCGATGAAGTGATCGTGATCGTCCACGCCCGCGTCCAACTGCACCCAGTGAATCTTGCCGTTGAACTTGCTCGTGTGCGTGGTGTAGCTGGGTGAGACGGGCGTTCCGGCTTCGTAGCCGATGTCCAGCGTTTCGTCAGCCGAGAAGATCATCGCCTGAGTTGCCCCGACACGGCCCTCGGCCACCGGCTTGCCGTCGTAGAACAGCGTGACCGCGCCGCCCTTGCCAAGACCGCCGCCGTCGTACGCAAACTCCATCCGCACCTGGTGCTGCCCGGCAGTAATCGGCGTCGTCGCTTCGACCGAGAAGTGCTTGATGCCAAGCACGTTGTAGACGAAGCTCAGGCAGCCCTGGTCGAAGTAGACGGTCCAGCCGCCGAACCGGCCGCCTTGCGCCACGATGACGCCATTGGCGGGCTTGCCACCCACCTCGATCTCGGCTGTCACCGAGAAGGACTTGTTCTTGATGTTGAGCACGCTCAACTCGGAGAGGCGGCCCATGCCCGGGAAGAACATCTGGGTCTTCCCGCGTATCAGGGTAGGACGGCCGGCGAGTTCGGGCAAGATGCGTTCGACCTGCCGGTCGTCGAGCGGGATCGCATTGTACTTGGTCGCCTCGATCAGCCACAGCCGCTGGAGCTTGAGCAGCATCTTCAGGTTCTCGTCGGACGGGTCCTCCTTCAGGAGGTCGTGCGCCTGGCTCCAGTCCTTGCTGCCGTCGTACAGCTCCCAGATATCCTCGTCAAAGGGCAGCATTTTCTGGCCGACCATCTGCCAGGGGATGCGGTGCTTAGTGACGGCGCTCCAGCCCTTGTAGTAGATGCCGCGGTTGCCGAACATCTCGAAGTACTGCAGATCGTGCCGCTCGGGCTCGGCGGGAGCGTTGAAGCTGTACAGCATGCTCGCGCCTTCCATGGGCGACTGCTGCACGCCGTTGACCGAGACCGGCTCGGGCAGGCCCGCGGCCTCGAGGATGGTGGGCGCAACGTCGATGACGTGGCTGAACTGCTCGCGCAGGCCGCCCTTCTCCTGGATGCCCTTCGGCCAGTGGACGATGGTGCCGTTACGCGTACCGCCCCAGTGCGACGCGACCTGCTTGGTCCACTGCAGGGGGGTGTCCATCGCGTGCGCCCAGCCGACCGCGTAGTGGTTGTACGACTCAGGCGAGCCGAACTTGTCCATCACCGACTGCATGAACTCCGGCGTCTCGAGCGCGGCCATGCCGTTGAAGTTGGCCATCTCGTTGAACGCGCCGTGGAGCGTGCCTTCAGCCGACGCGCCATTGTCGCCGATGATCACGTAGATCAGCGTATCTTCCAAGATGCCGAGATCCTCGATTGCGGCAATGACCCGTCCGGTATGGTAATCGGTATGCTCCATGAACCCGGCGTACACCTCCATCTCGCGCTCCAAGATGGGCTTCCATTCCGAAGGCATATCGTCCCAGGCGGGAATCTCGGCGTGCCGGGCGGTCAGCTCGCAGTCGGCCGGCACGACGCCCAGCGCCTTCTGGCGCGCGAGCGTCTCCTCGCGCAGCTTGTCCCACCCCTGCGCGAATTTGCCCTTGTACTTGTCAGCCCACTCCTTGGGGACGTGATGCGGCGCGTGCGTTGCGCCGGGCGAGAAGTAGATGAAGAAGGGCTTATCGGGCATCAGCGCCTTCTGCGTGTGGATCCACGAGACCGCATGGTCGGCCAGATCCTCTGTCAGATGGTAGCCCTCTTCCGGTGTGGCCGGCGGCTCGACGGGGGTCGTGCCCTCGAAGAGCGCGGGGTCCCATTGGTTGTTCTCGCCGCCGATGAACCCGTAGAAGTATTCGAAGCCGCCGCCGCCCGATGGCCAATGCTCGAACGGCCCCATCGGGTTGTTCTCCCAGACGGGCACCTCGTGGCACTTGCCGAACATGGCGGTGGAGTAGCCGTTCAGCTTGAGCGTCATCGCGACCGGCGCCTTGGTGTTAGGGCGCACGGAATTCTGGCCGGGCGCGGCGGTGGCCGTCTCGGTGATGTTGCCCATGCCGACGGAGTGGTGGTTACGGCCGGTCATCAGGGCCTGCCGGGTGGGCGCGCACAGGGCGCACGTGTGGAACCGGTTGTAGCGCAAGCCGTTGGCGGCCAGCTTCTCGAAGGTCGGCGTCTGGCACGGCCCGCCGAAAGCGCTGGATGCGCCGAAGCCGACGTCGTCGAGCAGAACGATCAGCACATTCGGCGCGCCCTCGGGCGGACGGAGCGGTTCGATCGGAGCGTAGCGGGTGTCCGGGTCCTTCGCGTCGTAGGTAGTCAAGCCAAACCTGGGCACCTCCGGGATTGGCAGGTGCGCGCGCAAATGCAGATTGGGCGAGTGAGCCATCAAACACCTCCTGGTTACTCAGAGTCATGCCCAGGTTCAGCGGTTGCTTTATTCCGCCGGAGCCTCTTCGGCGGCCTTCACCGCTTCTTCCACGGCCTCGTCGGATACCTCGTAGGTCTCCGCCGCGCCGCCCAACTCGGCCAGCTTGGCGTTGACAAGCGCGACCTCGTCGCCCTTGACCATCAAGCCCACCGCGGCCTTGCCTGCGTCGAGCTCGCTGTTCAGCCGTTCCTGCTCTTCCTTGGAGATCTTGAGCCCCTTATGGAAAAGGGAGCCCAGGATCGCGCCGCCGACGACGCCGCCGAGGACCGAGATGCCGCCGGACAAGAGCCCGACGAGGCCAAACAGGACTGCGCCGCCCTTGGTCTTGCGCGCGCCCAGCTTGTGCGTCTTGATCTTACCCTTTTCGTCCTTGACGAGGACGGCGATCGCGCCGAGCTTGACTTCGTCGCTGGCCTTGTCCCAGGCCTTGATCTGCTGCACCGCTGCGTCAGCGGCTGCTTCGTCGGCGAACAATGCGAGTACGAGTTGGTTACCCATGTGGTGTCTCCTCAGGTATTTGAGTATTGAAACCGCGAATCGCGGTAATGCCGGGCTAAGTTAGCTGACGCGCCGGATGGCCGGCAAGATGTAGGTCCCGTCGAGAATCGGCTGGCGCGGCTGGTACAGACGCATCATCGGGCGGAACCCGCCGCTCTGCGGGGTCGGCAGCCAGTTCGACTCCTTGTCGGGACCGGGGGAGTCCTTCTGCATGTAGATTGTCAGCGAGCCGTCCTCGCCGCGCTGCAGGCCGGGTGTGTTGCTGCCGATTAAGTAGCGGTCAATCGGGTTCGCGACGAGGTAGAACTCGGGCACGTCGTACATGGTCAAGGACCAGAACGCGTCGACGGGCGGGGTCTCGGTCAAGACCAACTCGTATTTGTTGGCGCTGTCCAGCCGCGCGTTGTCGGCGTCGACGTAGCTCATCGCGTAGGTTGCCTCGTAGCCGTGATTGCCCCACAGCCCGGCGCGCGCCACGACCGCGCGCGTGACATACGCCTTTGTCCGGTCCGCGATGATCCAGTCAGGGGTGTTCAGCGCGCCGATCTCGAAGAAGTCGGCGTTGTAGTCGAATAGGTGCTTCGTATCCTGCCACCCGTTGACGGGCTTGGAAGCGTGTTGGATGAGTTCCTCGATCTTGGCCTGCGCCGCCTGCTGGCCCGCAACCAATACCCGAGCCAGTGTCGGATCAGGGTCGACATAGGGCGACTCTGCGGCGGTGAGCCCGAACTTCTCGCACAGGGCGACGAACGGCGCATCGGCCGTGGGGGGCGGGAACGCGGCCAGCGCAACGCGGAACGACTCCCACCATTTCACCTGGTTGCCCACCCGCTCGTCGGCCTGGGGCACACCGGGGACCGGCTGGGGAGCTGCGCCGCCCTGGTAGACGCTCAGGGGCGTGAGCGTGAACTGATCCTGCAGCGCGTGCGCGGCGGGCAGGTCGTCGACGCCTGACACCGCAAGGCGACCGACGATGACGAAGAGCCCGGTCGGAGCGCACACAACCTTCATGCCGTCTGGCGCCGCGCCCTGGTAGTCCTGCGCCGCGAGCAAGTAGCGCGCTTCGGCTGTCCCGGTTGGCCGACGCCCAATGTAGGCGAAGTTGTTCGTCCACGCGTCGACGAATTGGAGCACGTAGTAGCGGTCAGCCGTGTTCGGCACATGAAGCACCAGGGGGCCGTTGCGTACGTCGCATATCGCGATCAGGTAGAGCGTATCGTTATTCGGGCTCACGAAGTGCGCCTCAGGGCCGAGCAGTTGCCGCGCATAACCGAACGTGTTGTAGGGCAACGCCTCGGGGCCGGCCAGGTTCGGGCCGGCGGGGAATTTTGCGATCTCGGTCAGGCTGTAGACGAGCGGGTAGCCGTAGATGTATGCCTCAGCCGCGAGCTTCACCTGTTCCGGGTCGAGGGCGGCCGCGGGCGCATCGGCGGGTTCCGCGCCCGCGTCTGCGACGGCCTGTTCCACGGCGGCGTCCTCGACGTGATGCGCTTCAGGCACACCGCCGAGCGCGGTGAGAAAGGCCATGATCGGTTGGGCTTCGGAAGGCTGAACCAACAGGCCGACCGCGGCCTTGCCGCCGTCAAGCTGGCTGTCAAGCTCGCGCAGCTTGTCCTTGGAGATGCCCAGGCCCTTGCGGAAGAGCGCGCCGACGATGCCGCCAACAATCGCAGCCCCGATCAGCGTCACGCCGCTCGACAGCAGGCTGGCCAGCGCGAACAGGACCGCGCCCGTCCCTGAGCGCCGCGCACCCAGCTTGTGCGTCTTGATGCGCCCCTTGTCGTCCTTCACGAGGACGCCGATCGCGCCCAGCCGGACCTCTTCGGTGATGCGGTCCCACGCCTTGACTTCCCTGACGGCCGCATCGGCGGCTGCTTCATTCTCGAAGATCGCGATGACAAGTTGCTTGCTCACATATCCTCCTACTTGTTACTCGTATTTCGGTTCCCAGCCCGGCTGCATCTTCTCTTTCAGCGACTCGCGCCGCGCGACTTCGCCCACCACGTGCGCCGGCAGCCGAGGCAGCGGCTCCTCCCAGGCGAACCACAGCGCGGCGACACGGAATACAAAGCCGATGGCCCAGGCGATCAGCGTGGCGGGCCAGATGGTCAGGCCGAGGTATTTGGAGCAGATCAGGAAGACAACCGAGGTCAGAACCGCGGTCCCCACGAACCACTCTCCGCGAATGAACTGCTTGGC
>JALOOB010000319.1 GCA_025454635.1 Anaerolineae bacterium | reverse complement strand
CCAGCCCGCATACTTGAGCAGGATGCCCGTCAGGTACGCGCCGATCCCGTAGAACATCGCGTGGCCGAAACTCAGGATGCCTGTGTAGCCGAGCATCAGATCGTAGCTCATGGCGTACACCGCCAGGATGAACATCTGGATGACCATTCCCTGCCAGAACTTGGGCGTGCCCGCATCGACCGGCTGGCCGGTGAGCAGCGCGAGGACGAAGGGCGAATGAGCAGCACCAGCGCCATAATCAACACGGTGGACGCCCGCGCAATCGACGGCGACATCCTGACGACGTCCTCCGCCCAGGGCAGGTGGATGCCCGCGAGCACGAGCTGGTCGCCGAACGCGCGCGCAAAGCCGACCAGCAGCGCGCCCACGGCCGCGCCGATGTAACTGCCCATCCCGCCGATCACCACGCTGATGAGCGCCTGCAGTTGCAGTTCCGCGCCCAGCCCGAGGTTCACCCCGAGGAAGGGCGCCGCGGCGACCCCTCCCGCGGCCGCCAGACCGGTCCCGATGGCAAAAACGAGCGTGAAGATTTGCCGCACGTTGATGCCGAGCGCTTGCACCATTTCGCTGTCTTGCACGCCCGCCCGAATGATGATGCCCAGCCGCGTGCGCTGAAGCAGCAGCAGGATCGCAACGAACATGACCACGCCGAGCGCGATGATGAACAACCGGTAGCTCGGGAAGGGCCGGCCCAGCACGCTGATCGACTGGCAGTGGTCGCTGAACCATGCCAGCAGGTTGGGTGACGGGCAGTTGTCGCCCGAGCTCGCGAAGAACGCAGGGATGTCCATGTAGTAGCCGGGCGTGCCCCAGACGCTCTTAACCATCTCCGTGAGCGCGAAGCCCAGCCCCAGGGTGAGCAGAATTTGGTATAGCGGCCGGCCGTACAAGGGCCGGATCAACGAAACCTCGATTAGCCCGCCCAGGCCTGCCCCGGCCAGCACCCCGATCAGCAGCGCCAGCAGGAAGCGCGCGTTGGTCGACAGGCCGAGAAGGAAGACCTCGACGGGAGATCGCAGCGGGACAATCGCAAAGGCGACGCCGAGGACCAACAGGCCCACGATGGCGGTCTGCGCGCGCGCGCGCCGTCGCGCCTCCGCTTTGCCGAGCCGGGTCAGCGCAACGCCCAACAGCACCCCCGCGCCGGCCAACAGCGCAATGCGCGGCAGGTACACGCCGGACGCCTCTTGCGCCAGCTCCGTAGCCACCGCACCGCCCGTCGCGGTGGCTGTGGCTGCGGCCAACGGCGCAAGGTCAAACGCGCGCAGGCCGATCACGGCGAGCGCCAGGCTCAGCAGCAGCAGCGCGGCCAGCAGCGCTCGGTTCGCCCAGCCTCTTTTGAGGGTCGGCGGCAGGAATCCGCCGAGCCAGCGCCCGATCATTGCGCCGCCGAGCAAGGCGAGCGCCAAGGGGAGCATGTTGAGGATGAGACGCGGGTTCGCGTAGGTCGTAAACCCGACGTACGCGCCGATCATAAACAACGCCCCGTGCGCCAGGTTCAGCACATCCATGAGGCCGAAAATCAGCGAAAGCCCCGACCCCATCAGGAAGTACAGCGAGCCGAGGGTCAGCCCGGACAGCAGGATGCTGGCCGTCACCTTGGGCTCGTAGCGCCGCGTCATCCAGAACAGGACAAGCAGCACGATCGCGGCTGTGATCCACAGCGCCCGGTTTCTCCGCAGCGACGCGACCATCAGTTGCTCCTTTCCGGAGTCGGCGTCACGGGCGTTCCCGCGTAGCCTGCGCCCAGGTACTTGGTGATCAGCGGCCGGTCGTTGACCAGGTCGGCCATCTGACCCGAGTGGACGCTCTGCCCGTCATCCAGAATGTAATAGCGGTCGGCCAGCATGGAGGCCATGCGGAAATTCTGCTCGACGAGCAGCACGGTCGCATGGCTCGCCAGTTGCCGCAGCGCCGCGACGATCGCCTCGATAATGATCGGCGCCAGCCCCTCGCTCGGCTCGTCCACGAGCAGCAGCCGGTTATCCGGCACAAGCGCCCGCGCAATCGCCAGCATTTGCTGTTGCCCGCCGGACAACTGCCCGCCGGGAAGCCGGTAAAAACGCTTGAGGTCCGGGAATAGCTCGAAAATCAGGTCGCTGCGCTTTGCGAGGTCGCCCTTCTGCCGCTCCGCGATCTTTAGATTCTCTTCCACTGTGAGCGCGCGAAAGATTGCGCGGTACTCCGGCACGTACCCGATCCCCTTCGCCGCGATCTGGAAGGCCGTCTTCCCCTGGATCGGCTCGCCCGCATAGCGGATCGCGCCCTCGCGGGGCGGATTGAGCCCCATGATCGAGCGCAGCGTCGTCGTCTTGCCCGCGCCGTTGCGCCCCAGCAGGGCGGTGATGCTGCCCTGCGGCACCGCGAGCGATACGCCTTCGAGGATATGAAACTGGCCGATAAAGGTGTGGATGCCGTCGACCTCAAGAATGTTCGGCATGGGACTCCCCCAGGTACGCGCGCTGCACGTCCTCGTTGGCCGCGATCTGCTGCGGGCTGCCCTCGGCCAGCAGCTTGCCCTGGTGCATCACCGTGATGCGATCCGAGACGTTCATGACAATGCTCATGTTGTGCTCGACCAGGATGATGGTCTTGTTGCCCGCCTGCCGGATGGCCGCGATCATCTCCACGAGCGCCGGCACCTGCTCCGACGCCATGCCCGCCGTCGGTTCGTCGAGCAGCAGCACCTGCGGGTCGCCCGCGAGAATGATCGCCAGTTCCAGCTTGCGTTTGTCGCCGTGCGGGAGAACCGCCGCCGGCAGTGCGGCCTTCTCGCCCAGCCCGACAGCCTGGATCGCCTGCGCAGCCTGCTCCTCGTACCGCTTGAACCGCCGCGCGCTGCTCCACACCTTGTAGTTGTCCGCGCCCAGGGCCTGCGCGGAGAGCCGCACGTTCTCGAACACCGTCAGGTTAGGGAAGACGTTGGTGATCTGGAACGACCGGCCGATGCCCAGGTGGGCCATGCGGTGCAGCGGCAGCCCGGTGATATCCCGCCCGCGCAGAAACACCCGCCCGGACGTCGGCTTGAGGTAGCCGCTGATGAGGTTGAACAGCGTCGTCTTGCCCGCGCCGTTCGGCCCGATGATCGAGTGCATCGCGCCCTCGGCCACCTGCAGGTCCACCCCGTCCACCGCGCGCAGCCCGCCAAAGTGCTTCGCGACTTGGCGCGTCTCGATGATTGTGCTGGGCATCGGCCCTCCAAGGATCGTCAAAGACGTGTCAGGTGCGCCGCTATGCGGCGCACCTGACACGTCTTGTTATTACTTACAGCGGCCCTGCTCTGCCGGCACGAGGCACGGCGGCGCGGTCTCTTCCGGCTTGAACTGCTGCACCAGCTCGAAGAACTTGAAGTCCGGGTCGGTCGTGTTGAGCAGCTTCACCAGCGTCATCGGCTGGAGCAGCGCGTGGTCGCTCGCCCGCACTTCGTAGTCGCCCTTCGGCCCCTTGAACTTCATGCCTTCCAGCGCGGCGATCATCTTCTCGCCGTCCGTGTCGCCGCCGGTCTTCTCCAGCGCTTCCTTGACCATCATCGCGCAGTTGAACCCGGCCTCGGCCCACAGGTCGGGCGGGGTCTGGAACCGCTTGATATGCTCGTCGGTCAGGTACTTGTTCTCCGGCGTGTCGAACAGCGAGTAGTGGTACACCACCACGCCGACCGAGTTGATCGCGTCCGCGTAGCCCTTCGCGAGCGTCTGGTTGTCGCCCATGCCCGTCGCGACGGCCATTTCGTTGAAGATGCCGAGTTGCTGCATCTGCTGGAACATCGGCACGAAGCCCGCGCCCGACCACGTCACGATCAGCACGTCCGCGCCCGAGTCGAGGATCTGGTTCAGGTACGGCGTGAAGTCGGTCGTGTCCGGCGGGACGAACACCGCGCCCGCGCCCTTCGGGTCGTCGTTGATCGCGAACTTGCCGCCGTTCGCGGTCACCACGCTGTAGAACCCTGCCGCCGAGCCCTGGCCGAAAGCGTTGTCCTGCGAAATTTGGATGAAGCTGTCGCCCAGATCGGTCAGCGCCGCGCCCATCGTGAACGCGTCCTGGATGTTCTGCCGCCCGCAGCGGAAGACGTACGGGCTGAAGTTGGCGCCCGTGATCGCGTCTGCGGCTGCAGGGCCCGCAATGTACACCCGCTTGTTCTCCGCGGCCACCCCGCCCACCGCCAGCGCGGTCGGCGAGCTCGGCACGCCCAGCAGGATCTCCGCGCCGTCCTTCTCCAGCGCCTCGCGCGCGAGCGTTGCGCCGACGTCGGGCTTGCTCGCGGTGTCCTTCAGCACGACCTCCACCGGCCGCCCGGCGATCGTCTTCGTGCCGTCCGTGGCGTAGTCGAGGCCAATCTCGAACCCGCGCTCGAAGAGCGGGCCGTAGATTGCCAGCACGCCCGAGTTGTCGGTCAGTTGGCCGATGACGAGCGGTTTGCCTTCGGCTGCCGGCGCCTCGGTCGCAGCGGGGGCTTCGGTGGCTGCCGGCGC
>JALOOB010000056.1 GCA_025454635.1 Anaerolineae bacterium | reverse complement strand
CTGTTGGCCCGGCAGGCCGAACATAAAGTCGAGGTTGATATTGTCGAACCCCGCGCGCCGCGCGGCAGCGAACGCTTCCTCCGCCTCGGCCGCGCCGTGAATGCGGCCCAGCCACTTCAGCTCCGCGTCGTCGAGGGACTGCACGCCCATGCTCAGGCGGTTGACGCCCATCCCGCGCAACGCGGCGAAGACAGCCGCGTCCGCCGTGCCGGGATTCGCCTCGCTCGTGATTTCGGCGTCCGCCGCAACGTCAAAGGACTCCCGGCACGCGGCGAGGATGGACGCAAGCAGGGGAGCGGGAAGGACGGTGGGCGTGCCGCCGCCGAGAAAGACCGTGTTGACTGCGGGACGGCCGCGCTCAGCGCCCGCGCGCCGGATCTCCTCGATCAGCGCCGCAGTGTAATCCTCGAACAGACCGTCCAACCCCGCGTAGGTGTTGAAGTCGCAGTAGTGGCACCGGACCTCGCAGAACGGGATGTGGACGTAGAGGGCGTGCGTGAGGCCCACTTCGGTGGCCCTCACGCCGGGCGATTCTCGAAGCGGAAGCCGTGGCCGCGCATCGTAACGATGTACTGGTGCTCCTTGTCCGCCGCTTCGAGCCGCTCGCGCAGCCGGCGCACCAGCGCGTCGATCGACTGCTCGGAGACGCCGCCGTCCTGCGCGTCGGGCCACACCTCGCGCACGATGTCGTCGCGGCCGACGACGCCCGTTGTCGCAATCAGCACTTCGAGGAGGCGGTACTGCTGCGCGGAGAGCGGCGGCTCGATCATCTTGCCGTTGACGTAGACCTGGTGCGCGGCCATGTCGAGGCGCAGCCCGCGCTCGGGCGGTGCCTCAAAGGTGAGCGGCGCGGTCGCGCCCGCGTCGACAAACGCCAGCTTGTAGCGCAGCGCGATCTGGATTTCGTCGCCGTCGCGGAGCGACTGCGGGCCGATCACCTCGCGGCCGTTGAGGTGCGTGCCGTTCTTGCTCGCCAGGTCCTCGATCTCGTAATGATCCCCGCGCCACACGACCCGCGCGTGCAGTCGCGAAATCTGGCGGTCGTCCAGCACAATGTCGCAGCTCGAGTCGCGGCCGATGGTGAGCGTGCGGTGTTCGAGCGGCCAGGTCAGCCCGCTCTCCCCGCCGCGCTGCAGGATGATCATCGCCGATTCGCGGGCCGATTCCCGCGTTGCTGATGGCTCCTTCATGGCTCCTCGCGCTCCCCCACCGTGCGCGATTGTTGACACCACCCCTTACCTGCGGGATAATCGCGCTACTTCCATCGTAGCAGTAATCCGATTATGTCACAAACGCTTCCCGTCGGCGCCGTGCTGCGCGACCGTTATGTCATCGTCGATCTCGTCGGCCAGGGCGGCATGGGCGCCGTCTACAAGGCCGGCGACCGCCGGCTGCAAGGTCGCGTCTGCGCGGTCAAGGAAGTGCTGCCCGAGCTGATCGCCGCGCCCGGCGCGGAAGACCAGGCCCAGGACCAATTCTACCGCGAGGCCAGCGTCCTCGCCCGCCTTGACCATCCCAACCTCCCCAAGGTGTCCGACTACTTCGAGCAGGACGGGCGGCAGTACCTCGTGATGGACTTCGTGCCGGGGCTGGACCTCCGCCAAGTGGTCGATGAGGCCCGCCGCAAAGAGTCGTTCGTGCCGGAAGAGAGCGTCCTCGGCTATGCCGCGCAGTTGTGCGACGCGCTCACCTACCTGCACACGCAGGAGCCCCCCGTCCTCCACCGCGACATCAAGCCCTCGAACATCAAGCTCACCCCGCGCGGCGTGGTCAAGCTGGTCGACTTCGGGCTTGTCAAGCTGCTCCAGCCGGACGAAAACCGCACCGTGACCGTGGTGCAGGGCCGCGGGACCGTGGCCTATACGCCGCTGGAGCAATACGGCGGCGACACCGGTCACACCGACATCCGCTCGGACGTCTACTCGCTCGGCGCGACGCTCTATCACCTTCTCACAGGCCAGCCGCCCGCGGACGCCAAGCAGCGCTTCCTCAAGCCAGGCAGCCTGACCCCCATCCGCGACATCAACCAGCGCGTCTCGCCCCGCACCGAACGCGCGATCCTCGCCGCCATCGCGCAGCATCCCGACGACCGCCCCGCGACGGTGGAAGAACTCCGTAAGCTGCTCTTCCAGGACGAGCCCGCGCCAGCGCCAACGCCGATCACCACCCGGCTGCCCGGCCTGACTGCGGCCGGAGCCGGCTTGTGGCGGGAGCTGATGACGCACCACGCGGGCCTCGTCGTCACAGTCCTGCTGCTCACCGCGACCGCCCTGGTGGTCACGCTCCTGGCGCCGCCCCTGCCGTAGCCTCGGCGCGACAGGCGCTATGCCTCGCGCTTCCTTCCCGTCCAGATCAGCGTCAACAGCCCGCCCACGAATGCGACCGCGCCCGCGACCCACGTCAACCCGCGCGCTTGCACCGCGGTCGCGCCGGGCAGCCACCCCACCGCATAAAGCAGGTACGCCACCCAGGCAATGGCCGCAGCCCACAGCGCGGCGACGATCGCGCGCTCGTTGGCGATGCGGCCCGGCGCCGGCGCCCCTCCGCGTCGGCTAACCGCGAAGACGGCCCCGCCCGCCAGGAGCGCGCCCAGGAGCGCGGCGAAGAACGCGGGCAACCCGACGCGCGGCTTGCGCGGGGGCGGCAAGGGCGCGACGACCGGCGCAGGCGTCTCGGTCGGTCGCGGGGTCGGCGTCCATGTGGACGTCGGCGTCGGCGTGACCGTTGGCTCAGGCGTGGGAGACGGCGTCGGTGTGGGGACGACCGTCGCGATGGTGCCCGGCGAGTCGCCGCCGACGCGCAACTCGATGCGGGTCGAGTTCTTCGCCTCGCCCGACTGCGCGGTGATCCACAGTTCGCCGGGCCGGTCGAGTGCGACGATCGTCCGCGCCTTGCCGCCCACCGTGTTCTCGACCTGCGGCGCCAGCGCGAGCGACTCCGCGGGGTAACGCAGGTTGAACTCGACCGGCGTCCCGTCGGGCACTTGGTGGCCGTTGCGGTCCAGTATCACCCCCGTCTCCAGCTCGATCTGGCTGCCCACCTGAATGGTCGCGCTCATCACGTCGCCCACGCCGATCGGCGCGATCGAAATCACCTGGCCGGGGTTCGGCTCGAGCTGCTTGATCAGCTCGTAGTTGATGCCAGCCACAGTCACCGGCGGCGCGCCCACCGGTGTGAACTCGCGGAACAGCGCGCGGACCGCGGATTCGAGGAAGGGCGCGGTCCGCGCGTACACCCCGAAGTAAGCCGTCAGCTTGCTGATCTCGGTCGTGTCCAGGTAGTACGGCGCGGCGAACGCCATGACCACAAGCCGCTTGTCGCGCAGCCCATCGGAGCGCCGCGCAAGGAACTCGCTCAGCGCCATCGACTCGGGCAGGACCTCCGGCTGCTGGTCAAGCTGGGCAAAGACGATCCAGCGCGCCTCTTCGATCGCCAGTTCCACATCGGGCGCGGACTCCGGGTCATCGAGTGTGGCGGCGAGATCCGCGTAGGTGTAGCTGGAAATGTTTTCCGGGTTCACCTGGCCGGTCGCGTCCGGACCATACAGCTGCAGGATGATGTCCTGCAGCGCGGTCGGCGCAATGACCGGCGCTGGCTCACACTCCGCGCACTCGCGCACGAGGCGCGCATCGGTAAAAATCACCATCTTCTCGGTGACGAGCGGCGCGATGGGCATGCGGTCGGCAAGCTGGTCGCGCGTCGGATAGATCAACGTGAGCCCCGCGCGCGCCGTGTTGCGCGTGACCGCGCCGTTGCCGCCCACCGCGTCCGTCGCCTCGGCCGGGTCACGCTGCAGGTCAGGCAACTGCCACACGCCGTTGTTCATCCGCAGCTTGAGCGCGATGATGCGCTCGACCGCCGCGTCGACGCGCGCGGCAAACGCGCTGTCGCTGCGGTACTTCTCCTGGAAGAAGAGAATCGTCTCTTTGATCGCCGCGACCTGCGTGGCCCAGTCCTCCGTCAGGCCGAAGCGGCTGAGATAAAGCACATCGTTGCCCGCAAGGAAGGCATCCTGCGCGATGCGCCGGTGCGGGAACTCCGCCAGCGTCGGGCTGTAATAGCGGCGCAGCGCCGGCACGCCGAGCGCATCGGAGATCAGCACGCCCCCGCCTGCGCGCCACTCGGCAAACTCGGGCAGCTCCATCAGGTCCTGCAACTGCGGCGCGAGCGAAATGGGCGGCGTGGTTTCGCGGATGTTGCCCTGGAAGCCGCGGTAGCGGATGTGCGAGGTCATCAGCGCCGCGGTAATTCCCGGCGCAGACAGGTCGCCGCCCCCGGTGACTGCGCCGAAGGGCGCGAGCTCGATCTGGCGCAGTTGCTCGACCGACTTCTGCACCGTCGCGACCTCGTCTTCCGGCCCGCGGTCCGAGCCGCCCTGTCCGGGGAAGTGGTTCGCAGCGGTCACGACGCGGCCCTCGCTGCCGATGCTCATGCCGCGGATAAACGCCTGCCCGATCTGGCCGACCCAGAACGGATCGCCGCCGAAGGTGCGGATGTCCAGGTCGCCGCGGCTGCCCGGCCGCGGGACTTCGAGCACGTCGAGGGTGGGGCCGAGCAGCAGGTTGACGCCCGCGGCGCGCAGCTCCCGGCCCATGACCTCGCCGGCCTGCTCCGCAAGCTCGGGCGACCAGGTCGCGCCGAGCGACATCGCGCTCCACATGGGCGTGAAACCGCCGAGCCCGGACAGAAACGAGGCATCGTCCCCCGGCCAGTCGACCGCGAGCAGCAGCGGCACCGCGCCGGGCAGTGGATCGACCGGCTGCGGCGCAGCCGACGCGCCCGCGACGGGCGTGATCTGCGCCGCAGCCACTTCGGTAGTCGCCGTGTCCGGCGTGGCCCGATTCGCGGCAACGCCTTCGGCCGACCGGCCTGCCGGCGTCTGCGCGGACGGCGTGAGCGTGAGCGACGGCGTGATTGGCGTCGTGCCGGTGACCGGCGCCGTGCCCGTGATAGGCGCGGTGCCCGTGATAGGCACGGTCGAAGTGAGTGGCGCAACGGGATTGATCGGCTGTGGCGCGCTGAAAGCGAGCGCCTGCAACGCGCTGGCAAGCTCGGCAATCTGCCCGGGCGTGCTCAATGTCCCGGGCGGGATGCCGCCCGTGTCGGTCACCGGGGTGGTCGACGCGGGGATGCTGCGATAGTTGCCGTTGGCCGGCAGCAGGACGACGCCGCCGACGCGGTAGTCTCGCACCAATACCGCAATGTCTGACGTGGGCGAGATGTCGTTGCCCTGGAACGTGACCAGAAAGAGCTGGCCGACTTTGTCCTCGACGCTCATGCGGTCCAGGATGGTGCGCGTGTCGAGCACAGCCGAGGCAGCCGGCGCGGTCGGCGCCACTTCCGCGGTAGGCGTAGGGTCGGCGGGTTGGCCTTGGACCGCGCGGGGACGCGGGTGAAGCTCTCGCGCCAGCGCGGCCGGCGGAACGGCCAGGCTGAGCAGAAAGGCCAGCAGAAAGACCAGATAGAACGACTTGCGCATAGTTGAAGTCCGGGTCTGTCCCGGTCCGAACATTCTAGCGATTTAAGCCGCCTTCGTCAACCGAACGCGATTGTTCGCCTCGATCGCAAACGCTGGCCAAAACGGAGCATCCTCGCGATTGCCTCTGCGCTTGGAATTGCTTGACTCTTCCCGCGCGGGCCGGCCTGTGGTATCCTGCGCATGTCAGCCGTCCATACCCCGACCATGTTCTCCACCCACGGCATCCCGCTCGCTGTCTGGGCGCCGCTCGCCGGCGTCGTCTTTTTGGCTGCCATCGCCGCGTACAGCTGGCGGCGTCGCGACGTGCCCGGCGCGCTCCCCCTCGCCATCGGCGCGCTTTTCGGGATCGGCATCTTGCTCTCCAGCGCGTGTGAGGCCGCCGCCGCTGCTCCGGCCGTCAGATTGGTCTGGCGGAACATCGGCGCTGCTTTGATTCTCCCCGCCGTCACCGCGGTCACCTGCTTCGCGCTCGACTACGCATCTCCCGGCCGTTGGCTGACGCGCCGCAATCTCG
Source organism: Anaerolineae bacterium (assembly GCA_025454635.1). GTDB lineage: Bacteria > Chloroflexota > Anaerolineae > CG2-30-64-16 > CG2-30-64-16 > JALOOB01. The sequence continues at coordinate 7,023 of JALOOB010000056.1, read as the reverse complement.
CGCTCCTCTGGCTGCCGGCTGCGCTCATGGCCCTGCTGATCTTCGCGGGAAATGATCGTCTCATGTGGGCGCGCGTCGAAGTTGCTGCGGACGGCGCGGCAGCCGCGCAGCCGACTGCCATCGTCAAGCTGGCGATAGCCTATGGCATCGCGCTCGCGCTGGTCAATGCGATCGCGTTCGCATGGCTGTTCGTCCGCTCGCCCCAGCACAGGTGGCCCGCGGCGTTGATGCTCCTCGCCCAACTGGTCGCGCGCGGCCTGTTCGTCCTCGACGTCGCCCGGGACACGGCGCCATTCGCGCTCGACGCCATCGTCAGCGTCGTCCTGGTAACGTTTGGGACGTACGCGATTGCCCTGTTTGGCTTCCGCATCCTCGATCCCCTCCCCGCCGCCAGGGAGGCCGTGCTCGAACAGATCCGGTCGGGGGTAGTGGTCTTCGATAATGCCGGCCGCGCGCTCGATCTCAACCCGGCCGCAGAGACCATTCTCGGCATCCGGGCAGCGGCCGCGCGCGGCAAGACATGGCCGCAACTTGCCCCCGCGCAAGCTGATGCGCTGGCAGCGTACGGGGTGCCGTGCGCAACGGAGGATTTGCCAAACATCGTGCTGGGCAACGGCGCATCCGCCCGAGAATATGCGCCTGCGGTCACTTGGCTGCGCGATGGCCGCGGGTTGTCCGTCGGCGCGGTGCTCATGTTACGCGACGTGACCGAACAGAAGGCCGCCGAGGCGCAACGGGTCGAACAGCAGCACGCGCTCGCAACGCTGCGCGAGCGCGAACGCCTCGCGCGCGAGTTGCATGACAGCACAGGGCAAATCCTCGCCTACGTGAGCGCGCAGGCCCAGGCTATCGAAAAGCGCGTTCATGACGGCGACACCACCGCTGCCGAGGCGCAGCTGCGGCGGCTTGCCCAGGCGGCCCAGGAATCGCACACGGACGTGCGCGAGGCAATCCTGAGCCTGAGGGCGGGCCAGGCGGGCGCGCGTTCGTTCCCGGCCGCGCTAAAGCAGTATCTCGCAGCCTACCGCGAGCAGTTCGGGATCAACGCGCGCCTGACGATTGATCCCTGCGTCGATGATGCGACCGTCGCGCCCTCGTGCGCCGTCCAACTGCTACGGGTCGTTCAGGAGGCGCTCACCAACGCGCGGAAACACAGTGGCGCCGCGTGCGTTAGCGTCCTGGTCGGCCGGGAGGGCGACGACGTGGTGATCGCGATCGAGGACGACGGCGTGGGCTTCGCGCTCGGGGCAGAGCCGAATTCGGTGGACGCGCGCGGTGGCTACGGGCTGGGCTTCATGCGGGAGCGCATGGCCGAGATCGGCGGCAACCTCGCGATCGACTCCGCGCCAGGCGCGGGGACGCGCGTCGTCTTGCGCGCCCCCTGCGCTGGCGGCGCGCGCGGGCGCCCGGCGGAAGCCAATACGCATCAGGAGGTGGCCGTATGAGAGTATTGTTGGTCGATGACCACCGGCTCCTCGTGGAGGGACTGACGAACCTGCTCGAGGCTCACGGCATCGAGGTCGCGGGCACGGCGCGCGACGGCCGGCAGGCGGTAAGCGCCGCGCGCGAGCTCCGGCCCGACGTGATCCTGATGGATATCGCAATGCCCGACTGCGACGGGCTGACCGCGACGCAATTGATCCGCGCCGAGTGGCTCGACGCGCGGATCATCATCCTCACCACGTCGAGCGAGGATCGCGACCTGTTCGAGGCTGTGAAAAGCGGCGCGTGCGGCTACCTGCTCAAGAGCATGGATGCGGCGCAGTTGGTCGAAGCGCTCGAGCAGGCGCAGGAGGGTATTCCGCCGTTTTCGCCCGGGCTCGCCAACCGGCTGCTCGGCGAGTTCGCGCGGCTGGCGCAGCCTGCGGCATCGGAACCCCCCGACGCGCCAGCCGGCTCCCCGTCAGCCGCGCCGCCGGCCCTCACCGAGCGGCAGCGCGAAGTGCTCGCCCTCGTCGCGCAGGGCTTCCCCTACAAGGAGGCAGGCGCTCGGCTCGGCCTTTCCGCGCGCACCATCAAGTACCATATGAGCGAGATCATGGCCGCGCTCCACCTCGAGCATCGTTCGCAAGTCCTGGCCTACGCAGGGCGCATGGGGATGGGCGGCCGGCCGGAATCGTAGGCCTCTGTTCGATCCCCACTGTCGCAAGGGACAGTCTCTCGCTCCGGCGAGACTGTCCCTTTTCTGTCTGGCCGGACATTGCCCGCGCCCTCCCATGCTGATACGTTTGTCGCGGGTGATAACCATGGACCAGCGACCGCGAATCCTCCTCTACGGAAAATCAGTGATCCTCGGCGCGGTGCGCGCCGGCCTTGAAGGAGACGGTCGCTTCGACGTCCTCGCCGTTTCCCCGCCCGCAACCGAAGCGGAGCTTGCCCGCTTTTCCCCGGACGCCATCCTGTTTGACACCGATGCCGGTTGTTCAGGGCCCGCATTTGCCTTGTTGCGGGCCAACCCGACGCTGCTGCTGATCGGCGTCCACCCCGCCACAGAGCAGCTTACGATCGTTTCAACCCACACGGAGCGCGGACAAAGCATTGCGGACCTGGTGCAGCTAATCCAGCGCGAGGGGAGGCCGGCCCCTGATGCTGACTCAGGGTGAAAGCCGGAGGCGCAGGACAATTCAAGGAGGAATTCGGTGAAACTAACGCGTCGAGATTTCATGAAGGGTGTTGGCGCTGCGGCCGTTGCGGGAGGCGCGGCCGCGGTCGGCGCGGCAGCCCCGCACCCCGCTGAAGCAAGGCCGGCGTCGGGACGCGCGGCCGCTCCCCTGCCGCGGGAGCTCGAAGAGCACCTCGCGCGGCGATTGGCGCAGGGAGGCACGACCGACCCCCTTGCCGCCGAGACGACGGCCCTCGCGCCGAACATGGAGCCGGTCATCCTGCACCCGGACCAGATGGCCGAAGTGAAGGCGAAACTGACCGCGCTGGAGCAGAAGACCGGGAAGAAGCCCAACATCCTCATCTTCCTGATGGACAACGTGGGCTACGGTGACTTCGGCATCTACGGCGGCGGGTTGGCGGTCGGCGCGCCCACGCCCAACATCGACCGGCTGGGGCGGGAGGGCCTCCAGCTCATGTACGCCTACTCGCAGCCGTCGTGTACGCCCACGCGCTGCACTCTGCTGACGGGCCGCCTGCCCATGCGCACCGGCGCGCTGCGGCCGGGCTTCGCGGGCGAGCCGGGATTTCTGAACGACGAGACAACCGTCGCGCGTGTCCTCAGCGACGCCGGCTACTTCACCCAAGCCGTCGGCAAGTGGCATTGCGGCGAGGATGAGCCATCGCAGCCCCACAACGTCGGCTTCGATGACTTCTACGGGTTCCTCGGCTGGTCGGGCCTCTACACCGACTGGCAGGACCCGGAGTTCGCGCCCGAGTTCGCGCTCAGCCCGGAGCGCCAGGCCTACATCAAGACCATGAACTTCAACCCTAACGTCGTCCACGCGGTGAAGGGGCAGAAGCTCGAAAACATCAAAGAAGTCACCATCGAGGTCAGCGCGCAGCTCGACGACATGTTCACGCAGTACTCGGAGGATTTAATCAGGCGGATGGCCGACAGTGACCAGCCCTTCTTCCTGTACCACTGCTCGCGCGGCAACCACGTCAAGAACTACCCGAACCCGGAGTACAAGGGCAAGTCGCCCGCGCGCTACCCGTACAAGGACTGCATGATGGAGCTGGACGACTGCGTCGGCCGGCTTGTCACTGCGCTGGAGGAAACGGGGCAGCTCGAAAACACGCTCATCTTCATCACCTCCGACAACGGCCCGATGGTCGAACCCTGGCCCGACGCCGGCTGGACGCCCTTCCGCGGCAGCATCGGCTGCACGTGGGAAGGCGGCGTGCGCGTGCCCGCCGTCGTCTACTGGAAGGACATGATTACGCCGGGCCGGCAGAGCATCGGCATGTTCGACCTCTCCGACCTCTTCCTCACCTCGCTCTCGCTCGCCGGCCTGGACTACCGGCCGCCCGAGGAGCAGTATCTCGACAGCATCGACCAGACCTCGTTCCTGTTGTCCGACGACGGGCTGTCCAACCGCAAGTATGTCTACCTGTGGATGGGCGATGTCTTCAGCGGGGTGCGCGTCGCGGAGTACAAGCTGATGGTCGCGGGCACGTCGTTCGACGAGATGGACGTGGTCAACGGCGACGCGTCGACCGTGCTGGAAACCTACGGGCAGGCCAAGCTGTTCAACCTGTTCCTCGATCCGAAGGAGCGGTTCAGCTACTTCACCCGGCAGACCTTCATGGATCACCTGTTCAGCCAGCCGTTCCAGCAGCACAAGAAGACGTTCCAGGACTATCCGGGCAAGAAGGCCATGCTCAAGTCAAAGATCCAGCAGTTCCTCGATAGCGAGCAGCCCGCCGGGCAGTAGCATCCCGGACGGCGCTCCGTCGCGCAGGACAATGCAGCGGCCGTGTCAGATTGAGAATTTGACACGGCCGCTGCGCGCTTCACCACACCGAACTTTCGTTCGTACGCACTTTCGTTCTTGCAAAAGGCCCCCCACTTAGGGTATGATAGCGTTAGTTATGGTGTAACTAACGGGAGATAACGATGCCAGATTTCAAGCTAGTATCGGATTTTAGGCCCACTGGCGACCAGCCGGACGCGATCGCCAAGCTGTCGGACGGGCTAAAGCAGGGGTTTGCGCACCAAACCTTGCTCGGCGCAACGGGTACGGGCAAAACCTACGTCATGGCCGCGGTCGTCGAGGCGGTCAATCGGCCCACGCTGATCCTCGCGCACAACAAGACGCTCGCCGCGCAGCTTTACAGCGAGTTTAAGGAGTTTTTCCCCCAAAACGCGGTGGAATACTTCGTTAGCTACTACGATTACTACCAGCCCGAGGCGTACCTGCCCCGGACAGACACCTATATCGAGAAGGACTCGCAGATCAACGACGAGATCGACCGGCTGCGGCTGGCGGCGACCTCGGCGCTGCTCTCCCGGCGCGACGTGCTCATCGTCGCCTCCGTGTCCTGCATCTACGGCCTCGGCGACCCGGCCGAGTACGGCCGCGTGACGGTCAAGCTCAAGGTGGGCGAGCGCTACCGCCGCGAATTGGTCCTGCGCGAGCTCGTCGAAATCTTCTACGAGCGCAACGACATGGAGCTGCGCCGCGGGAAGTTCCGCGTGCGCGGCGACACGCTGGAGATGATGCCTGCCTACGCGGACCTGGCGTACCGGGTGGAGTTCTTTGGCGACGAGGTGGACCGAATCACCGAAATCGACCCGTTGAGCGGCGAGGTGCTGCGAAAACTGGATGAAATCGAGATCTTCCCGGCGAAGCACTTCATCACACCGCAGGAGAAGCTCACCGAAGCGATCAAGCTCATCGAAGAAGAACTGGAAGAGCAACTCAAGAAGTTCAAGGACGAGGGCAAGCTGTTGGAAGCGCAGCGGTTGGAGCAGCGCACGAAGTATGATATTGAGATGCTGCGCGAGGTCGGCCACTGCTCGGGTATCGAGAATTACAGCCGGCCGCTGGCGCTGCGCCCGCCCGGTTCGCGTCCCTTCACCCTGCTGGATTACTTCCCCGAGGATTGGCTGCTGATCATCGACGAGTCGCACATGACGATCCCGCAGGTGCATGGGATGTACAACGGCGACCGAGCGCGCAAGACCGTGCTGGTCGACTTCGGGTTCCGGCTGCCGTCCGCGCTGGATAACCGGCCGCTCAAGTTCGAGGAGTTCGAGGAGACGCTCAACCAGGTGATCTATACGACCGCGACGCCTGCGGCATATGAGTTGAGCAAGTCTGAGCAGATCGTGGAGCAGATCATTCGCCCTACGGGCTTAGTCGATCCGCAGGTGGAGATCCGCCCGACGAAGGGGCAGGTAGACGACCTGCTCAAGGAGATCCGCAGGCGGACCTCGAAGGGTCAGCGCGTGCTTGTCACCACGCTGACCAAGCGGATGGCGGAAGACCTGGCCGATTATTTGCAGGAAGTGGGTGTGAAGGTGCATTATCTGCACTCCGAAGTGCAGACCCTCGAACGCATCGAAATCCTGCGCGACCTGCGGCTCGGCGTGTATGACGTGATCGTCGGCATCAACCTGCTGCGCGAGGGGCTGGACCTGCCCGAAGTAAGCCTCGTGGCGATCCTCGACGCGGACAAGGAAGGGTTCCTGCGGTCGGAACAGGCATTGATTCAGACCATCGGCCGCGCAGCGCGGCACGTCGAAGGGACCGCGATTCTGTACGCGGACAACGTGACCGACTCGATGCGGCGAGCGATCGACGAGACGAACCGGCGGCGGAACAAGCAGGAGGCGTACAACCAGGCGCACGGGATCGTGCCGCAATCCATCGTCAAGGCGGTGCGCGACCTCACGCAACGCCTCCAGGCGGAGCGCGGGACGCCGCACCCGCGGTACGGCGGGATGGCGGGCGCAAGCGCCGTGGCCGAGAGCGGGCCGGAGTACAATGTTGGCCGCGCCGCGCCGTCTACGATGCCGAAGGACGAGGCCGCGCGGCTGATCAAGGACCTGGAGAAGCAGATGAAGACCGCCGCGCAGAACCTGGAGTTCGAGAAGGCGGCGATCCTGCGGGACGAGATCATCGAGCTGCGGCAGGCGCTGCAGGCGATGGACACGCGGCCGGTTTGGGAGCAAATCCGGGACGAGGCATAAACCGAGACCTGACAGGTCTTAGTCACGTTGAACGTAAGGCAGTGAATGGAACTAGGAACGATCAAGCAGATCAATATCGAATCGGAGATGCAGGCGTCGTATCTCGATTACGCGATGAGCGTGATCGTGGCGCGGGCGCTACCCGACGTGCGCGACGGGCTGAAGCCGGTGCACCGGCGCATCCTGTACGCCATGCACGACCTGGGCCTCCGGCCGGACCAGCCGTACAAGAAGTCCGCGCGTATCGTCGGCGAGGTGCTCGGCAAGTATCACCCGCACGGTGACGCGGCAGTGTACGAAGCGATGGTCCGCATGGCGCAGGATTTCTCCCTGCGCTACCCGCTCGTGGACGGTCAGGGCAACTTCGGTTCGATTGACGGCGA
>JALOOB010000055.1 GCA_025454635.1 Anaerolineae bacterium | reverse complement strand
CGGGCGGCACACCGACCCTGGCGGCCGCAAGGAGGAACACTGCGGGATCCGGCTTGCCGCGCGGCACGTCCTCCGACCCGACGATGGCGTCGAAATAGCTGCGGATGCCGAGCGCGCCAAGGGTCACGGCGATGTTGTCATGCGGCGCCATGCTGCCGAGCGCCTGCCGCCATCCCTCCGCGCGGAACGTCTCCAACCACTCGCGCACGCCAGGCAGCGCCTCGATCCTGCCCTGGAGCATGACGTCGCGGTACAGCGTTTCCTTCTCAGTCGACATCCGGATGACTTCCTCGTCGGTCAGGTGTTCCCCGAAGTGCAGGCGCAGGATGATCTCGTTCCGAAATCCGAACGTATCGATGAAAAACTCCCGCGATACCGGTTTGCCCAAACCCTCGGTGTACGCGCGCCAGGAGATCCAGTGTCCCTCGCGCGAATCCAGGATGGTGCCGTCGAGGTCCCACAGCACAGCCCGGCCATTTGTCTGCGTCACGTGTTGCCTTGCCTCCCCTTGCATGTTGCGACAGGAAGTATAGCCGCAATCTGCTTTAAGGAACTAAGTGCCTGATGTCTGCTGCGAGATCTTTCTGCAGCCGCGCGGCGAGCAGCCCGCGGTGGCACGCGGCCGGCTGGCGCTCGACGCATAGCAGCGCGGCGCGCCGGGCGGTCCGTGGAAGCTCGGAGACAAACCGGAGGCTGTCGAAGTCCGCCATGACTTCCCTTTCGTAGCCGGCGATGAAGTCCACGCTGAGGGTCGCGCGTTGGCGGCGCGCAACGTGGTCTGCTTCGTCCGCCGCGCCCTGCCGCCCGCGCAGCGCGTCAGACGGCGACAGGTCGATGCGATGCAGGTAAGCGATGGCCACCTCGGCGAGCCGCTCCTGAAGCCGGGTCGCGTTCGCGAAGGCATATTCCGCGCCGCGCACCCCGCGGCGCCGACGTATATCGACCAACAGGTCGACTCCCGCGTCCCGCAGCGCGGCGAAAAAGCGCTCTTCGTCCCATCCGTACACGCCAATCGTGAAAAACTCAATCATCGTTGCCGCCTTCGTTCGCGTTGATCGACGGCATCTTACTTCTGTCGCCTGCTTCGGGCAAGAACAGCAAAAGCCGCGGCGGAGCGGGGGGCGCTCCGAACCGCGGCTTTAATTCGCTCTTGCCCCGCCTGTGCGGCTAACTCAGCTTCGCTCGCACCTGCTGGAGGAACCTATCTTTCCACCGCTTGCCCTCGATCCAGTCGCTGCCCGGACACGCGGTGCCGGTCTCGGGCAACTCCTTGTGCCCCTTCACATTTTCGAGCCGCACGTTGAGCTTCTGCGACAGGTACGCGACCAGGTGCGCGGCTGCGGCGAATTGCGGCTCCGGCGGCGTCGCGCCGTCCATGAACCGGCCGGCGAGGCAGATGCCCACGCAGTAGTTGTTGCCGTAGCCGACGTGGTAGGAGATCGTTTCGAGCCGGTTGCACTGGTAAATCGTGCCGTCCGACATGATATAGAAGTGATACCCGATACCGGGCCAGTCCTTGCGGACGTGGTAGGCCGCGACGTTCTGCGGCGGGATTTCGCCTGATGCGGCGCTGTGGTGTATCGCGAGCGTCGTGATCGCGGTGAGCGCGCGGGTGTCATAGCGGTTTGTGGCGTGCTGGGGGAGCGACGCGACGATGTCGCGGATGGGCGGGGGCGCGATGGTGGTGGGCCGGGTTAACTCGGCAATGCGCGCCTCCAGCTCGGCCACCTTCTTGCGGAGCGCCTGCCGGTCGGCCTCCGATGTCGCGAGCTGACCCTTGAGCGTGCCGTTCGCGTCGGTCAGCGTCTTGATCTGCAGGATCAGCGCGGCGTTCTGCGCCTGGAGCGTCTGGACCTGGCCGCCGAGCGCGGTCTTCTCCGCGGTCAGCTTGTTGACCTGCTCGGTCAGCCCCGCCACCTGCTCCTGCAGCCGCTTCACCTCCGCGCGCAATTGGGCGATGACGGCGTCCTGCGGCGCGGTGGGTGAGCCGGGCACCGCGCCAACTAGCTTAAGCAGCGTCTCCCGCCACCGCGGCCCCTGCGCCCAGGTCAGGCCCGGAGAGTGCGTTTCTGTGAATTCGCTGGCCCCGCGCAGCGCGGCTTCTTTGAGGTCGTATACGTCGAGCAGCCACGCGGACAGGTGCGCCAGCGCCGCGAGCTGCGCGTCGGATGGCGCGACCGTGTCAAAATTGCCCGCGACGTAGATGTTGATGCCGTTGTAGATGGAGGGGACGTCGCGGCTCACCACTTCTTCGTCCGGGTTCGTGCGCTGGATTTTGCCATCGCCGGTGATGTAGTACTGGCTCATGATGCCGGGCCACCGCTGTCGCTGCGCCGCCGCGACGCGATCCGCGTCGATTTCTGGGCGCACCGCCGTGTGGTTGATCACCACGTACTTGATGTCGGCCCTCGTCCGCTTGACGAACTTCGCCGCGTCGCGCGAAAGCTGGTTTGTAATGTCGACCATCGCGGGCGGCTTGACGGCCGTGTCGGACGGCTGCGGCTGAGGCTGCGGCGTGATCTGCGGTTTCCCTTGCATAGCTGCCTCCCAGTTGTACTTGTGGACCAACGCCTGCCGGAAGTCGTCATGCAGCGCGGTTTTGCTCTCCAGGCCCCAGCGGTCGACGTTCGGCCAGCGATATAGAATGACAGCGCGAATGATCTGCGTGCCCGGCTGCCGGTTCCACCAGTCGATCTCGCCGTAGGCCCGCTGAATCCACCCGCGGTTGACGTTCTGCCACGCGTCGTTCTGGTCGATCTCGGTCAGGTAGACGGGCAGGTGGCGCATGTTCGAGGGGATGCCGCGCATGAAGTCCTGGTAAACGCGGAAGTTGTACTGCCGGTTTTCGAACGGCGCATTCATGCGGGAGTCGGTGTGGATGAGCGCGGGGTCGGCGCCGTGGGTGTAGGCGTGGATCGAGACGCCGTCGCAGCCCGCAGGGCCCAACTCGGCCAAGAGGTCAGTCTGATACTTGACCCAGTCGCCGTTCGGATTGCCGGGGTAGACGGTCTGCGCGTTCCAGGGCGCGACCGCGGCGGTAATGACCTGATCGGCGGCGCGGCCGGGAAGCGCCTTGATGGCGTTGCGGCACAGGGTGTAGCAGCGCGCGTACATCGCGGGCAGGATGACCTCGCCGGTCGATACGATGCGCGGGGGATTGCTGCTCCAGTCGAGCGCGACGCCCGGCCGCTCTACCGCGAAATTGGTTTCGTTGCCAATAATCCAGATGTGGCAGCCCTTCGACGCGCGGACGAAATTCGCGACGCGGCGGCTGAAGTCGGCGTAGCGGCTGGAGTGCGGGATGGTGCCGTTCGGCTCGTAGCCGTTATTGAGCCGGACGAGGATGCCATAGCCCTCGTTCGCCCAGCGCGAGTAGTCCGCGCCCCGCGTGTCTTTCGGATCGCTGCCCAACTCCTCAGTGAACAGAATCCACCCGCGCGCCCCCCCCGCGGCCATCAAGTGCTCGCCGCCTGGATCGTGTATCCCGTAGAGATACGGCGAGTCATTGAGCGGTCTCGCCATGCGCCTCCTCCTTCCGCCATCGCCACAAAACGTAGCAATCGTTACTGGTTGACAACTATACACTATATTGTTTTTCTTGTCCATCCCTGAGATCGCGCATTCGGCGCGTTGCGGCAAGCCATGACGGTGGGTATAATGGGCGGCAGAGAGCCCTGGATATGGCACCGAAGGGAGTTATTCGTGGACATCGATTGGTTCGGGCAATCTTGTTTCAGGATCAAGGAAGGCAATATTACGGTGGTGACCGATCCCTACGACAGGTCGATCGGCTACACGCTGCCGAAGCTGCGCGCGGAGATCGTGACGATCAGCCACGACGCGCCGGGACACGCCAACGGTTCAGCGGTCAAGGGCGAGCCGAAGATCATCACGCGGCCCGGCGAGTACGAGGTCAAAGGCGTCTTTATCACGGGCATCCAGACCTGGCGCGGCTCCGCAGCCAAAGGCGAGGCGAAAGAGGAGAACACGGTCTACGTTTTCGAGTTCGGGGACTTGACCGTCTGCCATCTGGGTGACCTCAGCAAGCCGCTCACGCAGGCGCAGGTCGAGTCGATGCCTGATATCCACGTGCTGCTTGCGCCCGTGGGCGGGGGCGGCGCGCTGGATGCGGACAAGGCCGCGGAGGTCATCGCGCAGCTCGAGCCGCGCATCATCATACCGATGCACTATCTCACGCAGCACACCACCCTCAAGCTCGACCCGCTCGCCCGGTTCCTGAAGGAAATGGGCGCGGCGGAGCACGAGCCGCAGGAGTCGCTGCGCGTCACGCGCAGCAACTTGCCCGAGGAGCCGCAGGTGGTCGTGCTGGAGTGCAAGCAGGGGTAGAAATGACCGGAAGGACTCTGGCGGCGGGCGAGCGGGTCGCGCTCGCGTTGGCGGCCCTTATCTTGCTCGCCGGGTGCAGCAGTAGCGGCCCGACCACGCCCCGACCGAACCTGCCGACCACTGCGCCGCCGCAAAGCGTGGGCACGCCGCCCGCGGGGAACGCGCAGGAGCAGCTCGACAAAGGGCAGGCCGCGCTCGCGGCCGGCGATCTTGCCGGCGCCGAACAGGCATACCGCGCGGCTGCTGCGATGGACGCGCGCTCGGCGCAGGCGCAGCTTGGGCTGGGGAACGTATTAGTGCGGCAGGGCCGGCTCCCGGAAGCGGAGGCGGCCTACAAGAACGCGCTCGCGCTCGACCCAAACCTGGGGCCGGCGCGCACGAATCTCGGCGTGGTGTACTACCAGCAGGGCAATATGAAAGAGGCGGCCGCGCAGTTCGAGGCCGCGCTCAAGGTTAACCCGCAGGATGCGCAGTCGCTTTATCTGCTGGGCGCGGTGAACATCCAGAACGGGGAGTACGCCGAGGCGGAAAAGCTGCTTAACCAGGCGAAGGCGGCTCAGCCCGAACTGGCTGAGGTCTATTACGGACTGGGCGCGCTGTATAAGCTGCAGGGACGGAAGGCGGAGGCGATTGCCGCGTTCGAGAAGTTCCTCTCGCTGGGCACCGCGCAGGACCCTGCCGCGGCAGACCAGGCGCGGCAGGAGCTAGAGGAATTGCGGAAGTAGGGGCGACCGCGGGTCGGTCGCCCCTACTGGCCGCTGGATTCAGCCTCGCTTGGGACGCTCACCCTCAGGGCCGCGCACCTGCCCCACGAGCCACCGCTTCCACAACTGCGGTTGAAGCTGCCGCCACGACTTCGCGAGGCCATCGATGCTCTCGCGCGGCGGCTGCTGCCGGCCGTACTGCTGCGCAATGAACAGCCCTGCGATCGTGTCGACAGCGGGAGCTGCCTCGGGCAGCTTCGCGTTGAAGGACGCCGCCTTCTCCAGCGGCGTCTGGCTCGACCGCCAGGGGATGCGCAGACGGTTCGCCCACAGGCCGAGCAGCGCAAACAGCCGCGCAAGCACTTCGCTGTCGCGGAAGAGGTCGATCTGCCGCCGGCGGAGAACCTGCCAGCCGCCGATGACCGCCACGGCAACAACTGCCGCCGCAACCAGCCAGCCCCAATTGCTACGCAGCCAGCGCTCGAACGCGCTCACCTGATTGACCGGCGTCGCCGTGCCGATTTCCTGCGGCAGTTCCGGAAGCTCCGCCTCATCACCGATGTTCGCCGGACCCTGGTCAGGGATCAGGCCCGCGTCGAGATTCTCCAGCGGATCAATGGGCCGCGCGAGCAGCGGCTCGGACGCGGTCGGCTCGAACTGCACCCACCCGTACGACGGGAAGTACACCTCCGGCCACGCGTGCGCATTGCGTTCGAGCACGCGGAACACCGGGTTGCTGTCGTCCAGTTCGTTCTGTTCCCTCGGCTGGCCAGGGGTGTAGCCGACGACAAAGCGGGCGGGCACGCCAACCGAACGCAGCATCACGACCATCGCGCTGGCGTAGTAGTCGCAGTACCCCTCTTTCACGTCGAACAGGAAGTAATCGACGCCATCCTGACCGGACGGGGGCGCGGAAATGTTCTGGTTATAGTTGTAGGTGCGCAGGTACTTTTCGACCGCGTTGGCCTTGTCGTACGCGTTGCCGGTGTTTGTCGTGATTTCGGCGGCAAGCTCGCGCACGCGGGCGGGAACGCTGTCGGGCAGTTGGAGATAGCGGTCACGCACCCAGTCTGGATACTCGCCTGTGTCCTTGCGCAGCGCGCTCGGGGGCGCGTCGGTCACGGCAGAAACCACCCGATAGCCGGTCTCGGGATCAACCCGAACGCGGGTGCGCATGAGCGAAATGGACTGGAGCGGCTCGCCGGCGTTTTCTGGGTTTGGCACGAGCCGGATGTCCGCGGTCACCGGCACGCTGACCTGCCGCGGCTGCGGCGGCGCAAAGATGAGTTCCTGCCCCTCTTCGAGCGGATAGACTGTGACGGTTAGCGGCCGGGTCGAGGTAATCTCGGGCTCGCGCAAGGGCTCGTCACCGTCGATTATGACGACATCCGGCGATGTGTTCTCCCAGCCGCCGCTTGTGTATTCATCGTAGGCCGCGGCGCGCCAGTAAGTCCGCGCGGGGGTGTCGGCGTCGAAGATCGGCCGGTCAGTCAGGCTGACCGGGCCGCCGAAGCTCATCGACTTGCCGAAGCTAGACACCTGCGTCGAGGAACTGCCGTAGTTGAGCGATTTGTACATGCGGTTCCAGGTGTCCTCGATGCGCTGCCAAGGCCCCTCGAACGGGCGGAGCATCCGCTCGACCGTCAGATTTTGCGTGACGTCGGGCATTGCCCACGCGAGCAGGAGGACGAGCGCGGTGAAGCCGAGCCCGGCCTTCAGGAAGTCTAGGGTAATGTCGGGAGCGTAGCGCACGCGCGTCATTTGCCACCGCGTTTCGTTGCGCGCTAACTCCACCCGGATGGCGAGCAGCAGCACGGCTACGGCGTACAGCACGAGGTAAGGCGTCATCGCCGCCGACGAATAGTAGGCGTTGACGAGAAGCGCGACGCCGCTGGGGATGACCGCGCTGAGCAGCCGCTGGTGGCGGAAGAGGCTCCAAATCGCCAGGTAGCCAATCCACCAACCGAGGATGCTGAGCTGCGTCACAAAGATCAGGTTGTCAGCGCCGGAGGTGCCCTCCATGAGCGCGCGAATCCAGTTGGCGTTGCGCTGGAAAAGCTCAATAGCGCCCTCGCGCAGCGTCAAGTTATCGAAAAGCAATTGGGTGAACAGGGTCGCAATCCAGACGAAGCTCGCCAGGATGCTGTAAACGACCGGGAATGGCCCATCCCAACGGGTCAGGGCCAGCATAAAACTCAGCAGCGCGCCGCCAAGCACGGCGAGCCGCACGATTTCCAAACCCTCGCTCCACGCTGCGGCGTTCAGGCTTTCGGTGACCGCCACGAGCATCAGGAGCGCGAGCACCAAGGTCCACCAACCTCCCCCGCGCTGAAGCCTCTCCGACGGCGAAGTCGCCGCCGGGGCCTCGTAGGGAGTGGGGAGGGTATGCGCAGATGTTGTCATAAGTATCTCGCGAGAACCGCTCCTTCCTTTGTCAGAGAGAACTATTTTAACCGTTTTGTCTGTTTAGGGTCAAGTCTTCTGGCTTCCCGAAGGTCGGAGGGCGACTCAGCGAGAGAGAGGGAGTGGGATGGCGTTGAGTTGGCGGTTCCCGTACTCGCCGGAGAGCCAGGCCAGCAGGACGGGACCTTGGGCGCCCGCTGCGAGCGCCGGATGCTCCAGATCAGACGCGTGGGTGTGGGCAACCAAGCGCAGCGCCGACCAGTGTCCGGCCGCAGCGCGCTCGGCTAGGTACAGCGCTGGCCGGCCAACATCGTAGGCTGTCCAGGCCGCATAGATGGTCCCGTCCGGCGCGAGCGCGAGGGTGGGCGCGATTTCACTCCCGCCGTCCTGTTGGGCAGCGACGGTGAGCGCCGATGACCAGACGCCGTCGCGAGGGCGCTGCGCTGCAAGGATGGAGGCGAGCGCGCTCTTGCCCTCGGGGCATAGCCCGTACGCGGTCCACACCGCGTGCCAGTTGCCTTCGCGGTCGACGGCGAGCTGAGGGTTACCCGCGCGGATACCGTCAACTTCGCTCACGCGTTCGTTCGCCGACGGTTGACTGCCTAGTGCGACAAAGGTGGACCAAACTTCATCCCCCGTCGGTCCGCTCTCGATCCACATAGCCCCCACGTCGCCGTTCGCATCGATGGCGAGCGCGGGTGCGGAGCGAAACACCCGCCGCGCGTCACTGATCTCAGACCCCGGGGACCAGGCGCCGGATGGTTCGCGATGGGACAGCAGCACGCGTGTACCGCCGGGCTGGCGCTCGATCCAAACAACAGCGACACGGCCGCCGTTGGCGGCAAGGACAGGCGTCACTGCGCCACCCCATGTCACCGGATCGGAAATACGTACGGGGTTGCTCCATGCGGCGGCGGGCGAGCGCTCGGCAACCCAGATACTGGACTCCATCGTAGGACCGGGATACTCTCTGGAGCCGCCGATACTAGCGCGAGACGCGGCGAGGACGTGCCGACCCGTGTCACTCTGTACCAGAGTTAGCGGCGCGATAGCCTGCCTCGTCCACGTCTCCGGGAGGGTTTCGGCCTCATCCCACCCCAGCCCCATGCGCCAGGTGTGGAACGCGATAACGAATTCGTCGGAGTTCCGTTCCCGGCCAGCTACAACCGCGAGCGCGCCGTGCGGCGCGCTCGCAAGGCCGAGCCTCGTCACAGTCGGCAGCGTCGCGATGGATTGCATCTCCGGGGTCGCAGGAGGCATTTCAGGCATCACAGCCCGCGCCGATTTGCCAGTGGCCAGGGTGATGCGAAAACCGGTTGTTGTGCGGGCCTCGACGAACACGACTACCCCGGCTGCGTCGTCACGGAACACTGCGCCGGGCAGCCAGGCGGAAGCCGCGATGGAAGCGCGCTGGTCCCCGGCATGCGGAACGACGTGGATCGGATGCGGGTCGCCGTAGGGTTCGATGCGATGGATGAATACTCCTGCGCGAGAGAGACACGAGTCGTACCCGGTCAGCGTCCGCGCCTCCACTGCGTAGGCATAGCCTACCCCGTCAAAGTCCTCGACCGTCGCCAGCAAATAACCCTCGTCGCCCGGTTCACCTAACCCGCGGAGCTCGATGGTGGCGGTTCCAGCAGGGGGAGCCAGGTATTCGCGCTTGGGAGCAATCCAGCCCAACCGGCGCTTCTGCCAGGCGGAGGGATGCTGAGCCGAACGCGACGACAACTCCCCGCACTGGCAGGAGTCGATCTTGCCCATAATGTCTGAGAAGTCTGTGTAGGCGGATCCGGATATGTCTGTCGAATGGTCGAGCCCAAACACGTGGCCCATCTCGTGCGCCCAGACGGCAAGCTCTTCGCTCGAGAAGCGCCAGAGCCACACACAGCTTCGGCAAGTCATTGCGGCATCAGTCGCAGCGCAGGCTTGCCCTGCGTATGCGTTCTGGTTCAGGGTGAAGTTGAAGACGAAAACCAACGCCGCAAGCGGGTTCGCTGCGATGTCGGCAAGTGCAGTCTGCATGCAGTCCGCGCCGAGGTCCTGAAGAAGCACGCCCCGGTCCGCGGTCCGATAGTCATCTGAACGCTTGGGCAGCTTCCGCCATTCCAGCACGCGACTGCCCTCCAGATTGATGGCGCCGTATGACGCTTCCCGCCAGTAGTCGTCGAGGCTCGGCGCCGGCCCCAAGAGCAACGAGCGGTAATGCGAGGGCGTCTCTGGCTCGTAATTGATGTCCGCGAACTTGCAGGGAATGACCAGGAACGGTTGCGGGCCGCTCAGTGGCGAGGCGGCGACGGGCGCCTGCGCCGGGCCGTCCTTCCACGTCCCCTGGCCGGGCTGACACAACATCAGCGCCAGCGTGAGGGCGAAGCACAGGGCCCAGACTGCCGACCTGCGAACTCGTCTCACGGGTTGCTTCGATCCTGGGGCGCACCACGCGCCGCCATGCGCTTCTTTCCCGAATCGATGCTGCTACTTGTCCTGAACGGGCGTCTCTATTGGTAGGACGTGCCCTGGACGCGCTCGATCGCCTTGACCAGAACGTTGTCGTCGTAGAAGAGCGTGCCGTCGACGTGGACGAAGTCCTGCTGGAACACCCAGTAGGTCCAGCAGGACTGCCCGCAGTCCGTGATGGGGTACGGTTCGGATGGGAAGAGGTACTCGTATGCCACAGGCTTGTCCGCGTGGGCTGGGAAGGCCGTCAGAACCAGTAAGAGCAGGACGACCGCAAACGTGAGGGTTCGCATTCTTAGCAACACGGTTCACCTCCTATCCATGTTTCTACCACGCCCGCGTTTCCTGCTGCGCACGCCGCGTTATTCAGCGTCGCGACTTTTCAGGAGGTATTGCGCCGGCAGAGAAATTGTGCTAAGATACGCAGGCATCGTAGGTTTACATTGCTCCCTGGCTTTTGGTGTCCGCAGTTCACACCGCAGCGAGGTAGCGTGCTTGAGATCCGACTCCTCGGGCAGTTCAGTCTACGCCGCGACGGCGAGCCGATCGCCCTGCCTTCGCGCGCGGCGCAATCTCTCCTAGCCTATCTCGTCATTAATCCCGGCCTCAGTCACCGCCGCGAGCAGCTTGCTGGCCTTCTCTGCCCCGACGCTGAAGAGGGCGCCGCGCGCACCGGACTGCGCCACGCGCTTTGGCGCATTCGGAAGTCTCTCGGACGCGATCCGCCTACAGGCCGTGATTACCTGATTGCGGATGAAATCGCCGTTGCGTTCGACGCAACCCTGCCAATCTGGCTCGACGCGGCCGTCCTCGCGGCGCGCCTGCCTGCGGACGCGAGCGCATCCGAACTCACGGAGTCCGTGGCCGTGTACGAAGGCGAGCTGCTGCCGGGCTTTTACGACGATTGGATAGTGCTCGAACGGGAGCGGCTCGAGGCCGCGTACGAGGGCAAGATGCGGCTCTTGCTCGAGCGTCTTTCGGGCGCGGGCCACTGGGATGACGCGCTGGAGTGGGCCGAGCGATGGATCGCGCATGGACATGCGCCAGAAACGGCTTATTGCGCGCTGATGCTTGCTCACGCGGCCCGCGGTGACGCATCGCGCGTCGAGAGCGCCTACCGGCGCTGCTCTGGTGACTTGAACGCGGTGCTTGGGGTCGATCCGAGCGAGGCAACGCAGCGGCTGCACCAGCAGCTCATGCGCGGGGAGGGTGTGCCGCTATTTAGCCAGGCTGAGGTCCTGGGCCTTCCTCGGCGGGCCGCTGGCCCTCCCTTGCCGACACCGCCGGCACCAGGTGCGTCTCCTTACAAGGGCCTGCGGCCTTTCGAGACATCGGACGCGCCGATCTTCTTCGGTCGGGAAGCGCTCACGACCAGGATGATCGAGCACCTCCGCCGGCAGGACGCTTTGGCTGTCGTCGGCGCATCCGGCAGTGGGAAGTCGTCCCTGTTGCGCGCCGGCCTTGTGCCGGCGCTGACCCACCCCGAACGCTTCATCGCCGGGAACCGCCCCTTGCAGAACACGGCAGATTGGGATGTTCGTCTCATGACGCCGACCGGGCATCCGTTGACAGCGCTTGCCACGACGGTGTTGGCAGCCGGCACTCCCGGCGACGCGCTGCGGCTGGCCGATGAGCTTGCGTCCTATCCCCGCTGCCTGCTTGCCTACCTGGCGCGCGCACCGTTCTCCCGAGACGGTCAAGGTCGCCGGTTGGCGCTGATCGTGGATCAATTCGAGGAACTCTTCACGCTGTGCCCGAGCGAAGCGGAGCGGACGACGTTCGTCGAGAGTCTTATGTCGGCGGTCAGGCTGGAGCCGGGTGATGCCGGCAGCGCGATGGTCTTGGTTATCGCGCTGCGGGCCGATTTCTACGGCCACTGCGCACGCTACCCCAGGTTGCGACAAATGCTCGAAACGCGTCAGCAGTATATCGGTGCGATGGATGAGTCGGAGTTGCGGCGCTGTATTGAGGGGCCACTCGTCGTCGCGGGGTGGCAGGTCGAACCGGGGCTAGCAGACCTGATGATCGGCGATGTGGGCAAGGAACCAGGGGCGCTGCCGCTCCTCTCTCATGCGTTGCTTGAAACATGGCGACGCCGTTCCGGCCGCATGCTCACGTTGGAAGGTTATCAGGCGAGCGGACGCGCTCAGGGCGCCATCGCGTGCACAGCGGAAACCGTCTTTGCCCAGTTCGATGCGCAGGAACAGGCTGTCGCACGGCGCATTTTCCTGCGACTGACTGCGCTGGGGGAGGTGGCGCAGGAAACGCGACGGCGCTGCGCGCTGTCCGAACTGCTTTGCGAAGCGGACGCAAATCCTTTAATCGAGTCGGTGCTGAACACGCTTGCGGAGGCGAGGCTGATCACCGTGGGCGACGGCGAGGTTGAGGTCTCGCACGAGGCGCTGATACGCGAGTGGCCGCGGCTGCGCTCGTGGCTGGCTGAGGACCGCGATGGCTTATTGCTGCACAAGAAGCTGGCAGCGGCAGCCGGAGCATGGGAGGCTTCGGGCCATGACACCGCAGAGTTGTACCGCGGCGCGCGGCTGAGTCAGACAAGGGAGTGGGCTTCCCGGCATAGGGACGAACTTAACTCCGCAGAGATGGCCTTTCTCGAAGCTTCCGAAGACGAAGCCGGCCGGGCCGCGCGGGAGCGCGACGCGCAGCGACAGCGGGAACTGGAAGCTGCTCAGCTTCTCGCCGCGACAGCGAGGGAGCGGGTCGAAGAGCAGCGCGCGGCCAACCGCAAGCTGCGCAGGTGGGCGGTGCTCCTTGCGGGCGCGCTCGCTTTTGCGCTAATCATGACGGCGCTTGCAATGGTGATGTGGCGCCAGTCGCGCGCGTTGGCTTTGGCCGCGCAAACTCAGGGAACCCTCGCGCTGTCCCGCGAACTGGCTGCGGCGGCGGTGGCCAACTCCGGCTCGGACCAGCAACTCAGCCTGTTGCTTGCGCTCCAGTCCGCCGAGACGGCACGCGAAGCAGGTTTGACGCCTTCCGAAGAGTCCGAGGCGGCGCTGCATCGGGCGGCGCAGGCGCCTGGCCGACGCGTGACTGTCCGATCGGAAGCGGGCGTGGCGATAAGCCGGGACGGGGCGCTCGCCGCGACGGCAGGCGCGGACGGGGTGAT
>JALOOB010000318.1 GCA_025454635.1 Anaerolineae bacterium | reverse complement strand
AGGGTCAGCCCGGCCTGCCCGAACGCGAACTCGGTGACCGACAGGCCGAAGTTGCCGCTGTTGGAAAAGGCCACGGCGAGCACAAACGCGCTGCGCAGCGGCGGCGACAGCCGCAGTCCGGCTGCGACGATGTTCGCCAGGAACACGAGCGACACGATGACGAGCAGCTTGACGAGGGCGAGCTTGCCGAGCAAGTCCGCGCCGACCGGCGTGCTTGCCATCGTGATAAAGACGAGCGCCGGATTGAACAGGTAGAAGACCGCGAGCGCCAGGGGCTTGCTATCCTGGCGGGTCAGGCGCCCGAACAGGTACGCTGCGCCGACGATCAGCACGATGGGCAGGAGCACCGACCCGAAGATGTTCAGCAGCAGGCCGGCATCGCCCATCTATGCGTCTTCCTCGTCGTCCTCCAGATCCTCGTCCCAGTCGAGGTCGTCTTCGTCCTCGTCTTCGTCGAAATCTTCGTCGTACTCGTCGCCGTCGACAAACTCGTCGTCGTACTCGTCGTCTTCGAAATCGTCGAAGTCGTCGAAGTCGTCCGCATCGTCGACCTCGCCGTCTTCGTCGGAAGCCGGGCGAGCGCGCGGCGCAATCTCCTCATTGACGTCTGCGATGAAGCGGAGTTCCGCGAGCGCGTCGTCCGCCGCCTGAGAGAGCGCCTCGTCGTCGCTGCGCACGAGCAGCTCGAGCGCGCGACGGGCGGTCGCGCCGCCGATCTTGCCGAGCGCGGCCACCGCAGCCTCGCGCACGCTGGCGTCGGGGTCGTCGACCAGGCGGATCAACAACTGCACGGCTGGCTTGAGCGACAACTCGCCTGCGGCCTGCGCGGCCTCGAAGCGCATTGCGGGATCGTCGCTGCCCGTCTCTTCCATGACAAGCTTTGACCAGCGATTATCGCAGGTTCGGCCCATCGAGAACACGGCGCTCTGGCGCATCAGCGCGTCTTCATCGTAATAGGCGTTGCGGATCATCTCGTTGAGGCCGTCGGTGTCCGTGTGCGACAGGCTTTCGAGCGCGCGGCGGCGCACCTCGTTCACCTCGCCCGGCCGGAACCAGGCCTCGCGCAACGCGTCCTCCGCTGCGTCGGCGTGCCGTTGCGCGATCTCTTCGTTCACTCCGAGCCAGCAGTAGCGGCCGAGCGACGTGGCTGCCGCCGCGCGGACTTCGGGCGAAACGTCGCCGCGCAGCATGGCGGCGAGCGGCGCAATCAGGTTTGTCTTTTCGTCTTCCCACAAGCCTTCGATCGCCAGTCGGCGCACCTGCGGGTCCTCGTCCTCTAGCAGAGCGCGAAGCACGGCGTGGAAGTTGAGATCAACGTGCGTCTCCGCCTGTTCGACCATCTCGCGCAGCAGCTCGACGCGGCGCGTGGGCGAGAGGGATCGCCAGAGCGCGTCGAACTCTGCCATGCGCTCGCGCGGCACGTCGGATAGGCCGCGTAAGTCGATGGAACGGACAGGCCGACTTTCGTCGGCCAGTTGGGAGAGAGTCTGCTCGTTAGCTTCGGTCATACGGTCTAAAACTGCTTCCCCGGTTGTTTAGTTCCAGTATAGCACACGCGTGGCGCTGGAGGGACTGAGCAAAATGTCCTTCTGGCCCCCCTGTCCGTCGGTCACGGATTGGACGACGCGCACGGACCAGACATACTGCCGCGCAGGTTGGTCGGCTTTGCCGTAGAGCCAAAGCGGCATTCGGATGCTCTTGGCCGTCGTGCGCATATCCGGGTACTCCATCGGCACGCCGCCCTCGGTCCACCGGATGAGCACCTGGTACTGCGCGCCCGCGGGAAGATCGGCGGACTGCTCCCACACCAGCTCGATGTAATCACCGGGGCCTGAGTAGGGTGTTTGGTCGGACGGACTGACCAGCACGGGCGCGGGGACCTGCGGCTGCTCGGGGGGCGGGGCGGCTGTGGGCGTGCGCGTGGCAGCGACCACCGGCGCAGACGTCGCGGTAGGCGCGGGCTGCGCCGGGCCGCCCGTGCCCGGAATAATTAGCTTCTGCCCGACGTTCAGCCGGGAGGACCCGGTCAACCCGTTCGCGTTCGCCAACTCCTGCCAGGTGATGCCGTAACGCTGCGCAATCGAGGAGAGGGAGTCGCCCGACTGGACGGTGTAGGTCGTGGGGGACTGGGCCGGCGGCGCGGCGGTTGGGGCAACGCTGCCGCCGGGGAGCGGCACGACCAACTCCTGGCCGATGCGCAACGTCGAACGGCTATTCAGTCCGTTGGCCGCCGCAAGCTCCTGCCACGAGATGCCGAACTGCGAGGCAATGCTGGACAGCGTGTCGCCGGACTTGACCTTATAGGTCGTGCGACCGGGAATCTGAGTGGGCGCGGCGGTGGCGGTTGGCGTCGCGGTGGGCGTCTCGGTGGCAGTGGGCGTGGCGGTCGGCTCAGCCGTGGGCGCGAGCGTGGGCGCCTCAGCCGGCAGGGTCGCGGTGACCTCAACCGTCGCGGTGATCGCCACGGTTGAGGTGAGGGGGACGGTCGCGCTCATCTCGGTGGACGGCGTGATTGTCGGCGCTTCGGTCGGCGTTCGGGTGGGGCGGCGCGTCGGGGTGACGGTCGATGTAGGTTTGGTGAGCGCAGCCAATTGCGGCGTAGGCGAAGCCGGGCCGGCGGCAGGCGCGGCGCTCGGGCCGAACACCTTGATGATGCCGGCTACGCGCGTCTCGATGGAGTCGACCTGTTCGGCCACCCGCTCGATTGGCAACTCGCCGAGCCCCCAGAGCGCGGCCAGCGCCACGACGATGAAGCCGGCGACCCAGAGGGCCCAGCGCGGTCCCGCGGGATGCACGTCGCGGCCGCAGTGAGGGCAGACCGTTAAACCAAGAGGCACGCGGCCGTGGCAGCGAGCGCAATGGACGGCGCTCAGGCCGCGGCGCTGGCGCGCCCCGCACTCGGGGCAAATCACCACACCCTGGTGCAGTGAGGCCCCGCAGCGTCTACAGTACATTCGGATGTCCTCGATGAGAGGTTGACGCGCGGCTCGCGGCCCTGAAAGCCAAGGTTTGCGCGGCCGCGCGGCGTATCAGAAGTCTACGGCGCTCCGATAGTGGGGAAGGTGCCGTTAATGAGCGAGCTAACTTCGCGAACTGTCAGCAGACCGACCAGCAGCAGGAGCAACCCGAATCCGATCAGGTGCACCATGCCCTCGCGGGCGGGCTCGATGCGCCGGCCGCGAATTGTCTCGATAATCAGGAACAGGATGCGCCCGCCGTCGAGCGCCGGGATCGGCAGCAAGTTGGTCAGGCCGAGCGCCGCGCTGATCACGGCGACGAAGTAGAGCAGCGTCGGAACGAGCGAATCGGTGCTAATGCCCATTCGGACGAACTGCCCGGTGGTCGCCGCGATGCCGACCGGCCCCATGAAACCGGCCTCGCTGATCGGGCGGCCCTCGCGGATCAGGTTCGCGGGGATCGCAAATGTCATGTAAACGATGGTGCCGAGCGATCGCGCGCCTGCGCCGAGGGCCTCGTGGACCTGCGTCGGGCGGAGGGCCTGGCCGATGCGGATGCCGAGCGCGCCCTCGTTTTCAGGCGGATTCTGCCGTGGCGTGGCCGTCAGTTCGACCGTTTGGCCGTCCGCGCGGACGACCGTGTAGACGATTGCCTTGCCCAGGTTGGCGGACGTGTACGTCTGCAAATCCTGCACCGTATTGATCGCCTGCCCGTCTGCGGCGATCACGCGGTCGCCCACTACCAGGCCGGCCTGCTCCGCCGGGGCGCCAGGCACGAGGCCCTGGATAATGGCCCCCGGCTTGCTCGCGTCCGGCATGCCCTGGACGAGGCTCAGAATAGCGAACAGGACGAACGCCAGCAGGAAGTTCATCGCCGGGCCGGCGGCAAGGGTGACGAAGCGGGCGCCTCGCGATGCGGCGGCAAAGCTGCCGGGCTCGGTCGGGTCGTCTTCCCCGCGCATCCGGGCAAAGCCGCCGAAGGGAATCGCGTTGATCGTGTAGACCGTGCCGCCGCGTTCCATGACCTTGAAGAGGCGTGGCGGATAACCGAGGCCGAACTCGTCTACGATGATGCGATTGCGCTTTGCTGCGATCAGGTGGCCCAGCTCGTGGATGAAGACCACAACGCCCATCACGAGGATGAACGAAACAATTGTCAGTAACATGCGAACCTCACACGCGCTCCGCCGGTTCGCGCGCCAGCGAACGAAAGCGGACTGTTATTGTAACCCGTTTCAGCTTAATCCACAAACGCCCGCGTTTCGGTGGCTGGATTTACCGTTCCGCAGGAACCGGCTTAAGTGGTTTTGTCACCCCGATGCGCGTCCCTTCCGGGATATCGTCGCGCAGCAGA
>JALOOB010000317.1 GCA_025454635.1 Anaerolineae bacterium | reverse complement strand
TGGTCGACATCCGCCCCGCGCCCGGATCGACCAACTACTACTTCTACCAGCACTACACCGGCCAGATCATCTTCTGCATCACGCCCAGCCCGCAAATCTGGGGCACGGACACGCGCGAGACAAGCCAGTTCCTGCCAATGGTGGCCCGGCGGATGGTCGACCTCATGCCGCGCCTCGCCAACGTCCGCGTGCGGCGCACGTGGCGCGGGCTATACCCGATGACGCCGGACGGGTCGCCGCTTGTCGGATGGGCGCGCGAAGTCGGCGGCTTCCTGCAGGCGGTCGGCATGTGCGGCCAGGGCTTCATGCTCGGCCCTGGCCTTGGCGAGCTGCTGGCGCGCATGGTGCGGCAAGGCGAAACCGCCGATGACCGGGAAACGCTCGAGATCCTCTCGCCCTACAGAGAGTTCAAGGGCATGGAGAAGTTGAAGTAACCGCCTTATGCGATGCGAGCATCAACCGGCCCGAGCGCTGATGCTCGCATCGCATATGAAATATAAGATGCGACCTGCTTCTGTGTGACCAATTATACTAACACTGTGTCTCGCGCTTTGCGCATCCCTCAATCGCTGTTATAATGCCCCGGCGGCTTTTGGTCGCATCAGCCCATGAACGAACACACCGACATTCTGATCTCTGTCGATGTGGAGACTGCGGGGCCTTACCCCGGCCGCTATTCTCTCCTCTCCATCGGCGCGTGCCTGGTCTCTGACTTCGAGTCCACCTTTTACGTGGAGTTGCAGCCCGTCAGCCTGGACGTCATCCCGAACGCCCTGGCGGTGAGCGGCCTCACCGTGGAGGGTCTGGTCGAACGCGGCGAACCGCCCGCGGCCGCCATGCTCAAGTTTGCCGACTGGCTCGGCTCGGTCTGCTCTCACGGCTCGCATCCCGTCTTTGTCGGCTTCAATGCCCCGTTCGACTGGATGTTTGTCAACGAGTACTTCCACCGTTATCTCGGCTATAATCCTTTCGGCCATAACGCGCTGGATATCAAGGCCTATTATGCCGGACGGACGGGGGCCGCGTGGTCGCAAACGTCACTGCGTCATATCGCGGCGCGGTACGGCGGGCCGCCTTCGCTGACCCACAATGCCCTCACTGACGCAATCGATCAAGCCGGCCTGATGGCCGCCATGCTCCAGGAAGCCCCCTGGCGCGCCGAACATGGACCGCACCCGCTGCTGGAGGGACACGATGAGCTTTGATCCGAGATCCAATTCCGCCGATCAACTGGCCGCCATTGTCGAGTCGGCGCGACGCCTCGGGGTGGAGCTCGACGAAACCGACGCGCTGCAGTGGATGACAAAGATCGCGGCATGGAAGGCCTACGACGACGTCGAGGTGGACAGTGAGAGCGGCGTTTTCGGCCACCGCATCGCCATGCTCGACTGGAGCCCGCAGGAGCTGGCCTATTACCGGCAGATCGGCCGTATCGTCGAGTTGACGGACGTCCCCGACGTCTGCGAAACCGCGCTGGCGCTTTCGGGTTCCTCCGCGCAGTCCAAGATTCAGACTTATCCGGGCGACTGCGATTACTTTGAGCGCGTTAACATCAAGGCGCCCACCCGAGATGAAGCCTGCCTGGTTCTCGGCCGCGTCATCCGCAAGAAAGCCCTCGATACGCTCAAGGGCGAGAACTACCAGTTGGTCGAGGTCCGATTCGGCTGTTCGCCCGTCGAAGTCACCGCGCGCGGCTGGCATTACAAGCCCGGCACCTCCCTGTCCTGGAGCCCACGCGAGTTGCAGGCGGGCGAAATCGCGGCGGTTACCGCCGACGGCGAGCAGAGGGTGCTGCGCTGGGACGAAGTCGCCCTCGATCCCGGTTGGCTCAAGCTCGACTGGTTGATCACCGACCCGATTCGCGGCAAGCTCGCGAAGGCGTCCAACGTGTTGGACGCAACATGGGAGGCGCCCGACGGCGCCATCACCCCACTCGACGGTTATCTGGACCCGTATTTCCAGGAAGTGTACCTCCAGGCCGATTCCATTCCCATCTTCTCAAAGCTGGTCCGCCACGTGTCCGCCGACGCGATCGACGACTACGTCGGGCTGATGGAACGCGAGGTCAAGAAGTACCTGACCAAGGATGTGAATTACGGCAAGGCCGCCAAGCGGATGTACAACGTCTTCCGGCTGACCGGCCGCCACGCGGAAGCAGCATATGTGCGCGAGCTCTTCGACGAGCCAACAACCTTGCTGTACCAGGTCTGGTCGCTCCTGCGCGCCATCGACGAGGCATGCGACCCGGATAACCCATTATCGATGGACCAGGTCGTCGCTCAGGCCGACAAGCTCATCCTGGATGTGGTAAGCGTCCTGGAGGGCGCGGCCGAAAGCGAAATTGTCAAACAACTGCTGATCCTGCGCGACATGATCTCCAGAGAACATACAGGCGAAGCGCTCAGCGCGGAAACAGAGGCCGCGCGGCAGCGCGTGATTAATGTCGTCAACAGCTTCTTCCGGGAACGAATGATGGCCTTGCCGGAGATCGAGCGCTACATGAACACCATGAGCGAGGTGTAGCGCCTCGGTTAGTTGCGCCGGAGCCGTGCTGTCGCCCGGCGTAGGGAGCGCGAACGCCTCCCGTATGCCATTCGTATCCTTCGTTCCCCTCAAACGTTTGCCCATAGCGAGAACCGATGCAAGACGTCTGCAGCGACGCTGAGATGCTCGCGCTGCTTCAAGCAGCCCGCGCTGGCGACTCAGCAGCCTATGATCGGCTCTACAACTTATACTCGGATCGGGTGTTCAGGTACCTGTACGCGCGCATCGGCCAGCGCGAGGTGGCCGAGGATCTGACGGCGGACGTCTTCGTCCGCCTCCTTCAGAACCTGCCGCGCTTCAGGGTTAACGCGGCGCGCCCCGTGGCGTCGTTCTCCGCGTTCGTGTACAGGGTGGCGGGTAATCTGTTGACCGATCAGTATCGTAAGCAGAAGCATCGCGACCACCAGGACATCGACGATCAGCCGTTTCTTGCGGATAAGCGGCCCGAACCGTTTGCCCAAACGGCCGCTTCCGAAAATAAAGGCGAGCTGATGGACGCGATGAAGCAGCTTGGCGCAGAGCAACAGGCGGTTCTGCTGTACCGGTTTGGCGAAGAATACAGTGTGTTAGAGGTCGCAGAGATCATGGGCAAGACGACGGGCGCCATCAAGGCGCTCCAGCACCGGGCCATCGCCAACTTGCGACGCATCCTGACGGTGGAGGCGATTTCGTGAGGTGGCCGCGCGTCGCTCGCAAGACGGGCGACACTCCATATTCGAGCCGCGCCGCAGAAGGCGCCTCTGCCGTTAGCGACGATGTCCTGGCCTCTGCCCTCGAGGACCTGGAAGCCGGCCTCACGCCGCTTGAGGTCCTTGACCGTTATCCGGAACACGAAGCCGATCTTGCGCCGCTGCTCCAGATGGCCTACGAGCTGCGGACCACGCGCTGGCCCGCCTTATCGATGGCCGGCCGCGTGGCCGGTCGTGAGCGGATGCATGCTGCCTTGGCCGCGCAGAAACGGCCGAAGAGCGGCTGGCTTCCGCCTTTCTGGCGCCAGCTGGGCGTTACGCTTGCGCTCTTGATGATGGCCGGCGCAGCGTTCCTGGCGTCGCCCCTGAGTCCGCTCGACCTGCGCCAGGAAGCGGGCGCGGTGACCGCAACGGCGACTGACGCGGCGCCCGCTGTTCTGCCGCCAACCGCGACCGTCGTCGTCCTGCAGCCTACCGCTTCGGCCACTGATCCTTCGACCGCGACTCCCGTGCCCACGGCGCGCACAACTGTGACTGTGGAGCCCACCGAGACCGCCGAGCGCTTGATTCTTGCCGGCGTCACGCGCGTCCAGACCGCAACGCCCACGCCGGCAGACACCGCAACGCGGCGTCCTACACGCGCGCTCTCGCCGACAGTGACTGCCACCGCAACTGCAACGGCCACGGCAACGCTCGCCACCGCGGCTGCCACAGCCGAAGCGCCTGCGGCGACTCAGCCGCCCGCGCCCACGACCGCGCCGACCAGCACCCCGTCGCCCCTTGTGCCTTCGCCCACCGCAACGCTGCGGCCGACCCACACGCCTCAGCCGACCGCGACGGCTACGCCCGCGCCGTCGGTCACGCCAACGCGCGAGCCGACGCGCGCCGCCACCCCAACGCGGTCGCCGACGATGACGCCCGTTCCAAGTCCGACGCCGGTCCCGCCTACACCCACGGCCACTCTCCGCCCGTGGCAGTCGCGGACGCCGGAAGCAACGAAGACGCCGCGCCGCACAGAGGAGGCGCCGGATCAGACGGTGCGGGTGCGCGTTGCGACGCGGGTCGTCGAGCAGATAGGCGGCGCCGCGCCGCCTATCCCGAATCC
>JALOOB010000054.1 GCA_025454635.1 Anaerolineae bacterium | reverse complement strand
GTCAGCGTGACCTGCATAAGCTCGACGCGGTCGGGCCCGGCGGGCACGAAGCTGAGGATGTCCGCGCGGAGGCCGACAAGGGGGTTCTCGCGCGTGACGCGCTGCCAGAGCAGGCCGGCTTCGAGGGCCACCGAGTCGGCCGCGGGGTCGGCAAGCTGCCAGCTCGAATTGCCGGTGGCGCTCCAGGGCGCGCGGCCCTCGACGGCGGCCCAGAAGTTGCGCGCGGCGCGGTTCTCGTGGAGGTCCTCGACCGAAACGGGCAGGGTGAGGAACTCATTCTGGCCGGTCTTCGCGTCCCCATGGAGGGTGGGGGTGACGACCGACATCATGCCCGCCTCGTTGACGAGCGGGAAGTAGAGGTAGCGCGTCAGGTGCGGCGAGCGGAGCGCGAACGACGCGTCGTCGCCCGTAAATTGCCAGGTGTCCCTGTCCATACGAAGCCTCTCTTCCCTCAGGCGAGGTTGACGTCAATGCGGGTGATTTCCCCGCGGCGCACCTGTTGCGCGTAGGGTGCGGGGATCACGTCGCCGGCGAAGGTAAGCGCCCGGCCGTGGAGATACACGGTCGATGAGACAGCCGCGGGCGCGGGCGCCGCGCGGTCGAGCAGCCGGTAGTTGACCGCGCAACTGCCGAGGAATGTAAAGCTCAGCGTGCCATCCTCCCGGAAGAGCCAGGGCGGGAGGACAGGCGCGAAGCGGAGGCAGAGTTCGCCGTCGCGGATGAAGAAGGGCTGTTGGCCGGCGGTCATCTCAACCCACATGCTGAGGAACTCGGCGCATGCGCCGGTGAGGCGCGCAACGTAGCCGCGGCCATGGATCGAGTCGTCGGGGTGCGCGCTGCTGACGATGAAGGAAGAGTTTTCGAGCGGGCTGCGGCCGTAGACGGCCGGGTCGAAGAAGGGGACGAGGCCGGTGCGCAAGCCGGCAAAAAACTCGTCGCGCAGGCCGGCGCGCAGCAACTCAAGCAGGTACTTATAGGCCATGTGGAGGAAGACGGACTGGTTTTCGAGCCAGCCGGGGGTGAACGCGCGCAGGCGACCGATTTCGTGAGAGCAACCCGCAAGCGAGGCATTCGTCACGAACATGCCGAGCTTCCGGTCATAGAGGTCGCTCGCCTTGACGCGGCAATGAAGCTCGCGCGCCGCATGGTGACCCGCCGACGCGCGGAGCGCATGGACAGGGCCTTCAAGGAAGGCGGGCAACGGGCGTTGCGCGAAAGCAGTCGGGCGGACGCGCGGGCGACCGTGCGCGTCGACGCAGGGCCGGCCGGACCCGTCAACCAAGTCTTCCCATCTCGTGACCTCGTAGCTGAAATACGCGGGCGGGACCTCGGCGAGGGACTCGGCGCGGGCGATGCCATCAGCCACCACGGCGCGCAGCGCGCCGAGCAGTTCGACGAGCGCAGGGAGGGCGACGGAGGCCGTTGCGCCGTCGAAGCCGCCGCGGACGCGGGCGCGATAGGTCTCGCGGGCCGTCGCGCAGGCGTCCCAGTAGCGAAGGGCGCGGTCGGGCTCGGAAGACGCGGCGCGGTCCGCGAGCGCGGCAGAAAGACCGCTTGCCAGTTCAGAGAGCTCGACGGGGAGATCGATGGCCCCGGCCCGGCCCGCGAGAGCGTCATGGAGGAAATCCAGCAGCCGCAGCAGCTCGTAGGTGGCGGGCATGGCCGAACCGAAGAGGCCGGGCAACCCGTTGAGCGCGTCGCACCAGCCGGGCTTGCCCGCTTCCATCTCCATGCCCATGCCGGCGGGGTCTAGGGTGGCCGCCTTGACCAGCGCAAGGCCGAGCAGCTTCGCAAAGACGGTGACACGGACAATCTCGCCGTTGCGGGCGCGGACAAGATCGGGCGAGACGAGGCGGGAGGCGATCGCCTGAGCGTGTTCCTCGTCGTACGCGAGCGCGTCATACTGGCGGACGCCGGCTGACGTAAGGGCGCATTTCTCTGAGCGCGGGCGCACGAACCAGGGCGCGTCGTAATAAGTGACCATCCGCTCGAAAAGAAGCTCCTCGCGGCAGTCGGGGTAGACGGCGAGATAGGCGTGAATGAGGTCGAGGTTGTAGCCCCAGTGATCTACCCAGTAGCCCTCCCCGTGCTCCGCAGCGAAGCCGGCGTCGGAGACAGACAAGACGGCGGCGAGAAAGGCGTCAGGCTCAACGGAGAGGCGAATGCCGGCATCGGCAACGGCTTTGAGCAAGCTGCCGGGCGAGAAGGGCGTCGCGAGCAGCGGCGCGAGCGCGCCGGGGCGGTCGACGAGCGCAAGGATGGCGGGCCGGCGATCGGCCGGGACGACGAAACGGCTGCCCAGCACGACGAGCGGGTTGTAGCCGTCGGGCTGGATGAGGCCGAGCAGGGCGAGGATTTCAGCGTCTCCGACGGCGGGATTAAGCAGGACGTTGCTGCGCCAGTTCTGATTGACATCACGGTAGGCCGCGTTGCCCTGCGAATAGAACTCGGGCGGCACGCGGAAGGCGTTGTAGTCGCGTTCGAGGTCGCCGTGGCGGCGGCCGTAGAGGTGAACGACCTTGCCGCCGATCTCGACCGGCCAGCCGCCGCGCAGGGTGTTGTCAAGCAGGGTCTGGCGGCAATAGGCATCGAAACGGGGGTCAGCCGTGACGGTGGCGACCGGGTCGGTGAGCGTCCAGGTGAGCGCAGAGGCTTCGGCGCGTTTGGCGGCCACGTATGCGGGCTGCGCAAGGCGGGCGCGGGCCGACTCAATCACGTCGAGACCCGCGACGTGGCCGATAAGCGCATACAGGGAGAGCGATTCGCCCTGGGCGAGTGTGGCTGCGATGCCCGAAAAGGCGCAGGGCGTGCGGCAGACAGTGACCTGGCGCACCGCGGATAACGCGGCGAGCGAAGCAGACGCGAATGCGTCCGGGTACGCAAGAGACGTATTGTTTGCGAAAATCACAGCGGGGTCGACGAAGAGCGCGGGCGATGCTTGCCGGCCGCCCGCGTCAGCAAAAGGCAAGTAGAAATGGCCCGCGTGGATCGTAGCGACTTCCGCCTCGTCGCCGATAGTGGCGCCAACACGGTAAAACGGCAGGCCGGACTCCAGGTTATCGACCGCCATCCACGCTTCGACGGTGCGGCCAATCGCCTTAAGCTGCGCATCCGTGATGCCATAGGGAATGAGCGCCGGTAGGCCGTCCAGCACTTCGAGATTGACCGGAATATCGCCGGTGTTGCGAATGGTCACCTGGCGGACGAGCGCGGCAAACGGCTCGCCTGGAAGCGCGAAGTGCGCAGCGTTGACCTGCAAGCCGTGCTCCGCGCTGACCTCTTCGACTTCGACCTCACTCATGCCGATCATCATGCGCCGGGCTGCAGCGGCCGGTGCGACCGCCGAGAACGGCTCATAGAGGCGCGGCTCGCGACCGCCAAGTTTTATGAAGGTGCGGAAGCCGGTGAGGGGAACAGTCTGGTAAGCCTTGTTGGCCGGCTGAAACTCCATGATGGCCGCATCTTTGCCGCCGACCCCGAACGCGGCGATGGCCTGGCCGCGGTTGACGTAAAAGGCCCAAAGAGGGATGCCGAGCGGGCCGGCGATGCCGGGGAGAAAGCTGCTGAAGGCCGGGGCGCGATCATAATCCTCGATGATGAAGCGGCCGGTGGAGTCGAAGCGATACTGGGACATAGGTGACGGTTTCCTTGACTGGGCCAGATCGTCGACGGGCCGGGTTTGCGCGCGATAGCCTTGCGCAAACCCGGCCCGGATAACAGAGGCGCGGTTACTGCTGTTCGACTGCGCCGATGTCCGAGTGCGCGCCCTGCGGCCGCGCAACGCCGCGTTGATCGGTGGCCGGCGCCGCCGCGTCGTCGCCCGCGTCGATGGCCGGGCTGCCGGCGAGCAGCGCATGGGTCTGCGTGGGGCCGCCGTTATCGGCAAGCGGGCCAAGAAGCGGGTCGACGCCGATCAGGTCGGTCGCGCTTGGGCTGCAGGTGTCGTCCTGGACGAGGTTGTGCCCGCCGGAGGTCAGCACGCTCGCGCCGGTCCAGTGGTCGCAGGCATACCAGCGGTTGCCGCTGATGATCGTGTTGGTCAGCTTCAGCGTGGGCACGGCCGCGTTGAACGAGCCGAGGAAGATAGCCGACGGCGCCCACTCGGGGCCGGCGTTGTTGGTGAGCGTGGAGTTCGTGATCTCCATCGCGCCGTCCGTGTGGAAGATCGCGCCGCCGTGCCAGCCGGTCGCAGTGTTGCCGCTGAGCGTGCTGTTGACGATGGTCACGTTGCCGAGCGAGCGAATGCCGCCGCCCACATCGCCGGAGGTGTTGCCGCTGATCGTGGCGCGAACGATGTTGATCTTCGTGTTCCAGAAGCCGTAGATCGCGCCGCCGGACCAGCGAGCGCTGTTGCCGGAGACGGTGCTGTCGACCAGATCCAGGGTCGCGCCGTCGCCGTTGTAGATGCCGCCGCCGCCCTGCCAGAAGTCGCCCGCGTCCGTGGCCTGCGTGTTTGCGGTGACGACGACATGGTCGAGCGTGAGCTTGCCGTTGTTGAGGATGCCGCCCGCTACCTGCCAACCGTAGCCGTTCTTCAGCGTGAGGTTCTTGACCGTGGCAGTCGCCGAGGCATTGACCTCGAAGACGCGGACCGTGCCGCCGCCGCTGATGGCAAGGCCGGGCGCGCCTGCGCCGTCGATAGTGACGTTCTTCGCCAGGGTAAGCGGGGTCAGGTTAGTGATGGTCTGGCCGGAAAGTTCAGGCGCAAAGCCGATCTCGCCGCCGACGCAGACGCTGCCGAGCGCCTTGCGGAGCGAGCCGGGGCCACTATCGGCTGCGCTAGTGACTGTGACCTCGCTCTTGCAGGTCAGGCGAAGTTGGTCCAGCAGGACCGGCTGGCGCATGCCGCCGGGCACAAGGAAGCTGATGCTGCTGATACGCGCAAGGTCCGGCGCGGAGCCGTCGTTCGCCTTAAACGCCGTGAAGGGGACGGTGACCTGCTGCCACCCCACGAAGTTGTCGACGAAGGTCGCAACATACTTCGCCTCGACCGGCTTGGCCTGGTAGACGCGGACGTAGTCGACCAGGGTCTTCGCGGGGAAGACGGTGTCGGGGCTGACCGCGCCGCCGAAGTTGCCTCCCACCGCCACGTTCAGGAGCAGGAAGAACGGGTGGTTGAAGACCCACTGCTTGCCCTGCAGGAACGGATCGGACGGGGTGGCGGTGAAGTAGGGCGCGCCGTCGAAAAGCCAGGTTATCTTGTCGGGCTGCCACTCGACCGCGTACGTGTGGTAGTCATCGGCGACCGGCTTGCCAAGGTCGACGGTCTTGCCGTAGCTCTGGCCGCCCGAGTAGCCGGGGCCGTGGATCGTGCCGAAGATCTGGTTGGGCAGGCGGGCGACGTACTCCATGATGTCGATCTCGCCCGTCTGGGGCCAGCCGACCTGATCGATATCCGTGCCGAGCATCCAGAACGCGGGCCAGAGACCTGCGCCGCTCGGAACCTTGACGCGCGCCTCCATGCGCCCGTAAGCGACCTCAAGGCGGTTCTTGGTCAGGAGGCGCGCGGAGGTGTACTTGCACGGGCCATAGTAGCACATGAGGGATCCATCGGCCGCGGCGGTGGTGATGACGAGGTTGCCCATGCCGTCGGTCGATGCGTTCGCGCCGCCGGACGTGTAGTACTCGAGCTCGTCGTTGCCCCAGCCGGGGATGCCGTTGGCCGTGCCGTCGCCCACCTCGTTGGCCCAAACCGTGGCGTTGGGCGCGGTCCCGGCCTTCGCGTTGAATTCATCGCTCCAGACCAGCCTCCACTTGGATGGGTTGGTCGGGGCGACCTTGTTATTGCCGACGGTAAGCTGGACCGGCTTGTTGCTTCCCTGACCGTAGTACCAGAAGCTGAGTCCGCCTGCGTCGCTCCAATCCTGGCCGATAGGGAACGCGCGGCCGAATTGGTATGCGGCAGGGCGACCTCCGTGCGTGAGGTGGAGGACGCGTTCATACGCGCCCTGGCCGGGGATCGCGAGCGGATCGCCCGCGGGGATCTCCGGGTTGGTCATGTTGGTGGTCCGGCTCGTCCGCCAGAAGTACGGGAAGGTCTCGAAGTCATCGAGCAGCGACGGATCATAGGCCTCGTTGTCCCGGATCGCGAGACGCGTAATGGGCGGCAGGCCGAGCGCCGCGCCCCCGGTCGGGTCGGACAATTCGAGGACGAGATTGCGCTCGCCCTGATACTTGGCGTCGTCAATCGTCTGGACGGTAAAGGTCTGAATCGTGGTGTTGGGCGGGAAGGTGAGCGCGCCGCCGACGGGCGCGACGTAATCGCGGTTGGCAACCGCCGCGCCGATGGTGGCCCTGTAGTTGACAGTAACCGGATCGGCCGAAGGCTTGCTGAGTCTCACAGTAACCGTGGCGAGGGCGCCCTCCGTGACCGGGAAGCTGATCCCGCCAAACGCGACGGTAAGCGGCTTGACCGGCGCGACGCCGTAGACCATCGCATTGTCAACGTAGTACGTCTGCGGAGCCGGCGTGGTGACCGCGCCGAGCGCCCACCCGTGAACTTCGGTCAGGCCGAAGCCGTCGTTCGGCGCGCCGTTGCCGATCTCCTTCCGGTGGAAGTTGACGAACGGCAGTTTGACCTCCTGCCAGCCGCTGAAATTGTCGATCACGTCGATCGACCAGCGCTCGGCGTCGTCGATCGTGGAGCCGGGGTTGCGGTTGTCGAGCACGTCGACGAAGAGGGTCGTGCCGCTGTTGTTGCCGTAGAGCCAGAAGGAAAGCCCTTCGTAGGCGCTCCAGTCCTGCGGCACCCAGGCATTGACCGCGGCATTCTCGAAGTTGTGGACGAAGCCCGCATAGGCGACTACGTTGACGTCCATCTTGAGGACGTTGTTGGGGTCCCCAGCGCCGGGGACCGGGGCAGGAGGCGCCGCCGTAGTCGAGATCGCGACAGTGCTGTTCGGATCATTGAAGGTCGCGAACCCGACCGACACCCCGTTGGGGTCCTGGCCGCTGGGCAGGCCAGCCTCGAAGTCGTCGACGAGCGGCAGAGGGCCGGACAGCGCCGGCGCGGCCGCGAGCGGGAGCGCGACGAGCTGCGCCGCGATCAGGGAGACGAGCAAAAGGAGCGTCAGCAAGCGTGGTTTCATGGGGTCATCCTCTCCGCTGAGTTGGGTTTAGGAACTTGCCGGTTGGAACACCCGAACGTAGTCGACCTGGAGCTGCGCGGGAAAAGCCGTGTCCAGGCCAATCATACCGCCGAGCGTTCCGCCGACGGCCAGGTTGAGGATCACAAAGAATGGTTGGTCAAATACCCACGTCCGGTCGCCAACGTCTGCGCGGGTAACGGTATGGTACTTGACGCCGTCATAATACCAGTCAATGTGGCCGGGCGTCCAATCAATTGCGTAGGTGTGGAAGTCATCCGCGATATTTTCCTCGCGCCGGTTCCACTGAGAGATACCGAGCGCGCCGGAATAGCCCGGGCCATGCGCGGTGCCGATAACGAGATCGGGCTCCCTGCCGACGTACTCCATGATATCGATCTCGCCGCAGTCGGGCCAGTTAGCGCCGTCGAAACTCGAACCGAGCATCCAGAAGGCGGGCCAGAATCCGGCGCCGCTCGGCACTTTGAGGCGGGCTTCGATGCGACCGTATTGAAACTCCCGCAATCCCTGTGTCTTCAGTCTGGCCGACGTGTAGTACGAACCCTCGTATTTCTCCTGCCGGGCTTCGATGATGAGCAGCCCGTTCTCGATACGCGCATTCTCCGGACGCGCTGTGTAGAATTGCGCCTCGCCATTGCCCCAGCCGCCCGCGCCCTCGTTGAAGTTCCAGTTTGCGCGGTCGATGGAGTTGCCGTCAAACTCGTCATGCCAGACCAGCTTATAGCCGGCGGGGGCAGTGATGGGGGTGGCAGGGGCCTGCGCAGGGAGGCCCGCGCAGGCCGCAAAGAGGAGGGAACATAGAGCCATGCAGAGGACGGAGGAGACGTCTAGCCGTCGCATACTCAACCCTTTACCGCGCCCGACGTCAGGCCAGACACGATTTGGCGCTGCAGGACCAGGAAAATGATCACCATCGGCAGAGTCATGATCAAGACGGCGGCCGCAAGCGTCGGCCAGTTGCTGCCGTAAACGCCCTGAAAGACGATCATGCCGCGGGTGATCGGGTAGAAGTCCTTGTTGGTCAGGTAGATCGTCGGCAGGATCAACTCGTTCCAGATGCCGATGGCATGCAGCACGGCTACGGTCGCAATCGCCGGCCGAATCAGCGGAATCACGATGGTCGTGACGAAGCGCAGATAACCGCACCCGTCGAGCGCGGCTGCTTCGTCCAACTCTCTAGGCAACGTCTTGACGTAGTTCACCAGAATGACGACCCCGATCGGGTTGATCAGGAACAACATGACGTACCCGACCGGGCTGTTGTACAGCCCCAGGCCTAACATCAGCTGAAACTGGGGAATCAAGGCTACGGGCAGGAACAGGGCGATGACGTAGAGGGTCAGGATCGCGCCGGCGCCCCTGACATAGCCCCTGGCAATCGGAAAGGCGACGAACACCGCGGTGATGAGGTAGATGATCGTTGCGCTGGCGGTGTAAATCATCGTGTTCGTCAGGTAGCGCGGGAAGTTGGCTTTGGTCCACGCGTCCGCGAAATTCTCGAAGCGCAGCGTGGTTGGCAGCGCGGTCGCGTTCTTCATGAACTCGGGCAGCGTCTTGAGCGCCGTGTTGAGCAGCATGAGCAACGGACCGAGATAAATAATGGCGAACACGATCAGGACCAGATAGCTGGCGACTTTCGTCCAGTCGATGCGCCGGGTGGCGCTTGCCTTCTTCGTAGCAGGTCGGGTTGCTGCCGCCGTACTCATCCGATAATCCTCTCTTCCCTGCGTTTCAGCAGCGTCTGCGCGGTCAGGCCGATGACGAGCACCAGAAGGAACAGCACGATGGACGCGGCGGCGGCATAACCTTGCCGGAACGAGCTGGTCACGCTGCCCGACGTCTGGCCGAAGCCTTGGGCAAAGATGAGGTAGCCCAGCACTTGCGTGCCGTTCCGGTAGCCGAGGAGCACCAGGAAGAGCTGCCACGCCTGCAACGAGCCGATGAGGTTCAACAGCAGGTTCGTATTGGTGACCGGCGTGAGCAGTGGCCAGGTCACATTCCGAAATACGCTCCACGAGCTCGCGCCGTCGATGCGGGCTGCCTCATAGAGTTCTGTGGGAATGGTCTGCAGACCGGCGATGAAGATCATCATTGTGATGCCCATGTTCGCCCAGATCTGCACAAACATCACCCATGCAAATGCCTGCGCCGGTTGCCCGCCCAGGAACTCCGACTCCAGGCCAAACAGGCCGATCAGCTGGGCCATCGGTCCGCCCATCGGGTAGAGGAACAACGACCAGATCAGGCCCTGGATCACAGCGCCCAGGATGACGGGCATGAAGTAGATCGTGCGGAAGAAGTTGACGCCCTTGAGCTTCTG
The DNA here is from genome assembly GCA_025454635.1 of Anaerolineae bacterium. Lineage (GTDB taxonomy): Bacteria > Chloroflexota > Anaerolineae > CG2-30-64-16 > CG2-30-64-16 > JALOOB01. Next base: position 3,810 of record JALOOB010000054.1, on the reverse strand, counting down.
GTTCACGATCAGCGCCATGACGAGGCCGAGCGTGAACTGAATCGTGGTGACGAAGAAGCAGAATATCAGGGTGCGCAGCAGCGCGTCGTAGTTGTCGCGCGACGCCTGGCCCATGAAGAGGAATTCTCTGTAGTTCTCCAGACCCACGAAGTGTACAGGCGCGCCTTTAATGCCGGTGGCATCCGTGAAAGAGTAAGCTGCCGTCGCAATGGACGGGCCGAGGCTGATGACCAGATAGAAGAGGAAGCCGGGCAGGAGCAAAAGGTACGGCGCCAGCCTGGCCCTGCCCCGGCCGAAGTGATAGTTGACCATGACGTGCCTCCGTGCGACATATCTTCTCGGGGTGGGGCTCCCACTTCGCGAGCACCCCCACCCCGACAGATGGAGGAGCTACTTGTTGGCGTCTAGGCCCGACTGGAGGTCGGCCTGAACCTTGTCGGCGAGTTCCTTGGGATCATCGAACGTGCCGAACGGCTTGAAGTAAGATGCCCAGGGGTTCGCATACTGGCCCGCGCCCTTCGGCGCAACCCAGTACTGCTCGAAGCCTACCCGGAAGTTGGCGAGGAAGGGGGCGACGGCCTTTCCGATAGCCGTGTCGAGCGTTGCGCCGGGCTGCGTTGGGATGAAGCCGACGGCGTTCGCGAAGGCCTGGTAGTTAGCCGGGTCGGAGAACTCGGCCAGGTACTTCATCGCCGCGTCCTTGTTGGGCGTGTTCGCGGCCACGGCCCAGCCCTGGTCATACTTACCGAAGAGATATTTGTTGTCGTCGGCATTGTCGCTGCCAGGGAAGGGGATGTAGCCCCACTTGAAAGCCGGCTGAGCGGCGTCGATCGCTGCGGCGTACCAGGTGCCGCCGGGGAACATGGCAACCTCGCCCGAGGCAAAGCGGCCGGGAGCCGCGTCCCCGGCGATGCCGCTCGCGCCAGACTCCATCATGTCCTGCGTGTAGACCTTCATCTTCTCCCACATCTTCAGCGCCTGATCGTCGTTCCACTTTGTGGCGCCGGTCCAGAGGCCCTCGACAAGCGCTGCCTGGTCAGGATAGAGGGCGCCGGTGAGCCCGTAGGCGCCCACGAAGATCGGCCAACCGTCCTTGCCGCCCGCAGTCATGCACGAGACGTCGTTCGACCTGAAGGTCTCGCACGCGGCGACCAGTTCCGCCCAGGTAGTGGGAACCTTGACGCCGTACTTGTCGAACAGGTCCTGGTTGTAGTAGATGCCGCTATAGGAGACGCGACCCAGGTTGATGGCGTAGACCTTGTCATTGTAGGTGCCCGCGTCCTTGATGGTCGCCTCGTCGTAATTCTTGACGAACGGCTGATCGGTGAGATCCATGAGCAGGCCCGCGTCGATGAGCGTCTGCCAGTTCGGCGGGGTGACGTTCTTCATGTAGGGTTGCGCAGCGTTTGCGAAGCCGAAGATGTCGACGACGTCCACATCGTTTGCGGTCAGGCGCGTCTGCGTGACGGTGCTGAGGTCGTTCGCGTTCACCACGGACATGTCCACCGTGATGTTCGGGTACTTGCTCTGGAACTTCTCGTTGAACGTGTTCATGAACTCGACCATCGGAGGGTTCTGATGGACGAGCACCTTCAACGTGGCCTTCTCGCCCGCCGGCGCGGCGGCCGGGGCTGTGGTAGCCGCCTCCCCCGAGCTGGCTGCCGGCGCGACAGGCGCAGGCGCCGAACCACCACAGGCCGCAAGCACCATGACCAACAGGACGAGCGCGCTGATCAGAGTCAGTAGTTTCTTGGACATCGTTGCTTCTCCTTCCGGAATGTCTTTGGAAAGTGGGCGACATGGGTCGCCCGCAAAGGATTGTCGAGCAAATGGGCATGAAAGGCTCGGCGCAACGCACCTCCTTCGAGTCACTGGAACCGGTCTCATGCGCCGCCAAAAAAAGAGAAGCCGGGGGCTTCACTTCACTGCCGCGAGATCGGTTCGCGCTGGCGGGCAGGGGACAGCTGATTCGTGTCTGGTCCAGTTGAGCGACGAGACGCTAGGGAGCGCGCAGCCGGGTCAGGCCGAAAGCCCCGTTCGCGCATGACCTCGAGCACGCGCTCTCGGACATCCGGACTGACGCCGGGGCGGTCGTTGAGCACGCGCGACGCCGTGGAGCGGGAGACACCTGCTAACTCGGCGATCTGTTTCAAGGTCAGCATCGTTACGAGCCTCGGATAGGCGACCAGGAAGGTCGCGCACTGGGACCGATTCCATGAACTGCGGTGAGTATAGGAGGAACGGGCGGAGAATTCTTGTCTAAAAACGAACGGGGCGCGCAGGATTCCGAGAAGATGAAGTTCTGCCTGACGCGAGGGGATGAGATTCGGGGGCGAGAAATCAGGTGTGGCGGTATTCGCCGGGCGACATGCCCGTCTCGCGGTGGAACACGCGACTGAAGTAACTGCTTCCAGAGAAGCCTACCTCGAGCGCGATCTCCGTAATGCTCTTATGCGTGTTCTTGAGAAGTTGCTTGGCCTGCTGAACGCGATACCGGTTAAGATAGGCGACGGGCGTCAGGCCGAGTTCCTTGTGGAAGCAGGCCGTGAGGTAGTCGTCGCTCAGGCCCACATGCGCAGCGATTTCCTCGCGTGACAGTGGCTCCGCATAGTGGGCGTGCATATACGCCATGGCCTGCCGCACCAGCCGCTGCGCCTCGCTGCTCAACTCGCGGCGGCGTTCGAGGGCGGCGTCGAGATGCGAAACCGTTTCTTCGATGCTGAAAACGCCCTTGCTGAGGACCTTCGTCACGCCGAGGTTGAGCCGCGCCATCTCGGACTCGGAGAGGGTTTGGCCCGTCACGACGATCACGGGGACGTCGCGGGCGGAGGGCCGGTCGCGCATGGCTTCAAGCACCTCGAAACCGTCCATCTCCGGCATCATGAGGTCGAGCAGGACGAGGTCAATGCGCTCTTCCTGCAACACACGCAGCGCCTCCAGGCCGTTGCGCGCCTTATAGACCTGGTTCGCAGGCGACCGGTCCTGCACGATGCGGGCGTGCATATCCAGAGTGTCGGGATCGTCGTCGACGACGAGGAACTTGCGGACCGGGCGATCGGGAGTCGGCGCGAGCCAGCGCTGGTCGAGCGCGCTGGCAAGAGTTGCCAGCTCGATGGGCTTCGTCAGGTAATCAAGTTCGAGCACGGAGGCGCGAGGCTCCGTGCCTGCCGCGGCCGGAGCGGACTCAGTCGCGATAGCGTAGAAGAGCACGGGGATCTTGCTGGTCTCGAGGTTGGCCTTCAGCCCTTTGAGGACGCGCCAGCCCTGGTCGGAACCGGCGCTCACGTCAAGCACGATTGCTGAGGGGAGGGTCGTCAGGACAAGCGCATGCCACGTCGACGGCTCGTCAATCGGCGCGAGCAGGACCTCATAGCCGCGACGTTCCAGATAGTCACACAGCCCTTCGATTGCGGCGGAGGAAGCAGTGAGAATGAGCACGGGTGCGCCACGCGCGTGAGCATCGGGGCGGGCCGCCGGCAGCTCAGCCGGCGCATCGATGAGCGGAAGCGTAAAGAAGAAACGCGAACCGGCGCCCTCCTGCCCCTGAGACTCGACGCCGATTGCGCCGCCGTGAAGCTCGACAAGGCGCTTGCAGATGGAGAGGCCAAGGCCGAGGCCGCCGTACCCGCGCTCGATGCTTCGTTCGGAGCGGCGGAATTCGTCGAAGATAGTGGCCTGTTCGGCGGTCGGGATGCCAAGACCGGTGTCGCTAACGCTGACTGTGGCGGTTTGGCCTAACACCTCGAGAGCAATGCTGACCTGACCCCGCTGCGTGAACTTAATCGCATTGCTGACGAGGTTAAGCATGAC
>JALOOB010000549.1 GCA_025454635.1 Anaerolineae bacterium | reverse complement strand
CAGGCGGCCAGCGAGGCGGCGTGGAAGGACGAGGCCCACGTCGCCGAGAACCGGCGGCTCTACCGGGAGAAGTTCGCGGCGGCGCTGCCGCTCCTGGGCGCCCCGCTCGAGACGACGATGCCCGACGGCGGCTTCTACTTCTGGATCCGCACGCCCATCGACGACACCCTGTTCGCCCGCGACCTGCTGGCCGCCTATAATGTGGCGGTCCTTCCCGGCAGCTACCTCGCGCGCGAGTCCGCCGGCGTCAACCCGGGAGCGAACCACGTCCGAGTCGCGCTGGTCGCACCTCCGGCGGAATGCCTCGAAGGCGTTCGCCGCATCCACGAATTCGCCCGAAAACTCTAGACCCGGAATCCGCCATGCAAGCACTGCAGTCCGCCATCGACGCCGCGTGGGAAGCCCGCGCCAACCTGTCGCCGGCCGCCGCCGACCCCGCGCTGCGCGCGGCCGTGGAGACCGTCCTGGCCCGTCTCGATCGGGGCGAGCTGCGCGTCGCCGAGAAGCGCGACGGCCAATGGGTGACGCACCAGTGGCTCAAGAAGGCGGTCCTGCTCTCGTTCCGCCTCCAGGACAACGCGGTGATGCCCGGCGCATCGACGCAGTATTTCGACAAGGTTCCCACCAAGTTCGCCGCCTACACGCCGCAGGACTTCGCCGCCGGGGGCTTCCGCGTCGTACCGCCGGCGGTCGCCCGGCGCGGGGCCTACATCGCTCGCAACGTGGTGCTGATGCCCTCCTACGTGAACATCGGCGCCTACGTCGACGAGGGCACCATGGTCGATACCTGGGCGACGGTGGGCTCCTGCGCGCAGATCGGGAGGAACGTGCACCTTTCGGGGGGGGTGGGCATCGGCGGCGTGCTGGAGCCGCTGCAGGCCAATCCGACCATCATCGAGGACAACTGCTTCGTCGGCGCCCGGTCCGAGGTCGTGGAGGGCGTCGTGGTGGAGGAGAACTCGGTGCTGTCGATGGGCGTCTACATCGGCGCCTCGACGCGGATCTACGACCGTGAAACCGGCGAGATCCACTACGGCCGGGTCCCGGCGGGATCGGTAGTAGTTCCTGGGAGCCTGCCCTCGGCCGACGGAAAATACGCCCTCTATTGCGCGGTGATCGTCAAGCGGGTCGACGCGAAGACCCGCGCCAAGACGAGCATCAACGAGCTGCTGCGGGGCGACTGAGCGCCCTCCCCGCCGCGGCCCTCCCGGGGGACACGGCCATGGCCATGAAGCGAACACGGCCATGGCCATGAAGCGACTGCTGGAGTTGATGGCGGAGAAGAAGGCCTCCGACATCTTCATCTCCGTGGGCACGCCGATCGCGATCAAGATCAACGGCGTCACCATGCCCATCAACCAGCAGATCGTGAAGCCGGACACGGTGCGCGCGTTGATGGCGGAGATCCTCTCCGAGCGCCAGCTGCGCGAGTTCGAGGAGGCGCGAGTTCGAGGAGAACTTCGAGCTCAACACCTCCTACCCGATCAGCGGCCTGGGCAGCTTCCGCATCAGCGCCTTCATGCAGCGCACCACCCCCGCCATCGTCGTGCGCTACATCCCCGGCGAGGTGCCGGCGTTCGACACGCTCGGACTGCCGCCGGTGCTGAAGGACGTGGTGATGGAAAAGCGCGGCCTCATCCTGATGGTGGGGGCGACCGGCTCGGGCAAGTCCACCTCGCTCGCCGCGATGCTCGATTACCGCAACGCCAACAAGTCGGGCCACATCATCACCATCGAGGACCCGATCGAGTTCCTGTTCAAGCACAAGAAGTCGATCGTCAACCAGCGCGAGCTCGGCACCGACGCGAAGTCCTATCACGTCGCGCTGAAGAACGCGCTGCGCCAGGCGCCCGACGTCATCCTGATCGGCGAGATCCGCGACCGCGAAACCATGACCATGGCCATCGCCTACGCGCAGTCGGGCCATCTCTGCCTCGCCACCCTGCACGCCAACAACAGCTACCACGCGCTCAACCGGATCATCAGCTTCTATCCCCTGGAGAACCGCCCGGCGCTGCTGCAGGATCTGTCCGCGACGCTGAAGTGCGTGGTCTCCCAGCGGCTGATCCCCAACGTGAAGGGCGCCCGGTCGCCCGCGGTCGAGGTGCTGCTGAACAGCCGCCACGTCGCCGAGCTGATCGAACAGGGCGAGGTCAACGAGATCAAGGAGGCCATGGAGAAGTCCATGACGCCCGGCTCCCAGACCTTCGAGCAGTCGCTGTTCAAGATGATCCGCGACGGCGCGATCACGCAGGAAGAGGGGCTCGCCTACGCGGACTCCGCCAACAACCTCCTCTGGCAGCTCAACAACGCCGCAGTCGGCGGGACGCCCGCGCAGGCGGCGGCGCCCAAGGAGCCGGAGAAGCCCGCCGACAAGGGCGTCGGCGGCGCCTCCTTCAGCGAGTTCAAGCTCTCCCTGGACGACGAGAAGGCCGCGTAGGGCGGCTCCGGCCGCGTAGAATCGCGGCCGTGACCATCCGGCTCTACGGCATCCCCAACTGCGACCAGGTGAAGCGCGCCCGCGCGTGGTTCGGCGAGCGCGG
>JALOOB010000316.1 GCA_025454635.1 Anaerolineae bacterium | reverse complement strand
GCGGGAGTACACCCCCCGCGAGTACGGGTCAATCGTATACGGTCGCGGTCCCTTGTTCATTGAGGCGCTTGCGGAGCGTATGGGCCAGGAGCGGTTCGACGACTTCCTCGGTGATTATGCCCGGCAGTTCCGCTGGGACATTGCGGCCGCCGACGACTTCAAGCGCATGGCGGAGGAAGCCTGCGCCTGCCAGTTGGACGACTTGTACGCGCGGTGGCTCGATCCGGGGCAATAAGAGGCGATAAGCCGCGTTAAGCCGTATATAACCCCTCGCAAATCACAGGAAGTGGGGGCACAGACGCGGCGCGCGGGGAAGCGTATAAAAAATCGTCGCGCCGTTTTGCGGCGCGACGATCATTTCGCCCTGGAGGAAGAATGCGTTCACGCGTAACGCTTGCGCTTTCGCTCATTGTCCTCGTGGCCCTCGTGGCCGCGTGCGCCCAACCTGCCGCCCCGACGACCGCGCCCGCCGCGACTCAAGAGCCCGCGCCGACCACCGCGCCCGCTGCCACTGAGGCGCCCGCCGCGACTTCCGCGCCCGCGGCGACAGCCGCGCCAACGGATGCGCCCGCGGCGACCGTCGCCCCCACCGAGCCAGCCGCGACCGCGGAGCCCGCGGCAACCGAGCCTGCGGCAACCCCGGCGAGCGAGCGGCCAGGGCGCGATCGACCTGTTTGTCGCGGCCAGCAAAGCGCAGCTAGCGCAAGAGGCCTTCCGCGCCACCATCATAGGCGTCGAGCCGGACGCCACGGAAACCACCACGGTCCTCGAAATCCGCCCGCCCGACAGCTTTCGCCTCGTGACTGCCGACGCCGAATTCATCGTCGTGCCGGATGGGACGTTCATCAAAGAGAGTGGCGGCGAGTGGCAGAAGTCGCCCATGAGTATGAGCGGTATGATGAGCCAGATCCTCAGCGAACAGAGCATGGAGCAACTCATCAAGGACACACAGCCAGATGACCTGAAGTTCGCGGGGGTGGATATGATCGACGGTAAGCCGATGTGGGTCTACACCTATACCGACCAGGAAGACGTCGGTGGGCAACTGGTGGACACCGCGTCAAAGACGTGGATCGGCGCGCTGGATAAGCTGCCCTATCGCGTAGAGGCCACCTCCAAGTCCGGAGAAGAAACTTCCACAAGCACCATCACTTATGAGTACGACGCCGGCATCGAGATCGAGGCGCCGCAATTGAGCAGTTAGCGGATCTAGCCACGACCCGGCGGGTGAGGCCACTCGTCGGGTCTCATTGTCTCTTCACTACCCTCACCAACGTCCCCTTTCCCTTTTCCGTCCGAATCTCCAACTCGGCGCCGAGGCGCTGCGCGCGCTCGCGCATTGTCCGCATTCCCATCCCGCCGGCCTCCATCGCCTCGATCGAGTCGAAACCCGAGCCGTCGTCTTCGACCTCCAACATCGTCTCATCGTGCCGGTAATACAGGCGCAATGTCAGGTGGGTCGCGAGCGAGTGCTTGAGCGAGTTGTTCAGCGCCTCGCGCGCGATGTGGTACAGTTCCTGCTGGACCGCCGCGGGGATGTTCTCGTCTCCGTCCTGGATCATCTCGGCGCGGACGCCACCCCGCGACTCGACGGCCTGCAGTCGCGCGCGCAGCGCGGCTGCGAGGCCGGTGCGCTCAATCTCGGGAGGCCGCAGCTCGTAGATGAGCAGGCGCATCTCGCGCAGCGCGTCGCGGGAGGTGTCGCGCAGGTCGCGCAGGTGCGAAATCACCGCCTCCTCGTTGCCCGCCTCGACCTGCCGGGCCGCGGCTTCCGCGTAAAGGGTCACGCTGTACAGCGACTGCGTTACAGAGTCGTGCAACTCGCGCGCCAACCGGTTGCGCTCGTCCAGCGCGGCCGCCTCACCCGCTTGATCTCGCAGCCGCGCGCTCTCGATTGCGAGCGCGGTCTGCCCTGCAAGGCTGTGCGCCTCGGCAACATCCTCGTCCGTGAAGGGCCGCGTGCCGCGGTAATACAGCGCCATAACGCCGTAGGGCTGCCGGCCGACTGTCAGCGGGGTCAGCAGCATGGCGGCAAACGACTCCATCAGCTGCTGCATCTCCGGCCGCTGCAGGTAGGGCGACGGCGCCAGGTCGTCCGACATGGCGAGAAGCTGCGAGCGAATGTTCGGCACAGCGACGGTCCTGCCCTCCCGCAGCGCGCGCCCCGCGATGCTGGTTGCATACGGGAGCGCGGCGCTCTCGACGAAACCAGGCGTAAGGCCGCAGCCCGCCTGAACGCGCAGTGTGGGCTCCCCCCCGGCCGCTTGCTCCAGACGGAATATCGCCGCGCCGTCGCTCCGCAGCATCCGGCACGCATGCGATACGATGAAGTCGAGCGTCTCCCTCAACGACTGCTGCGCATTAAGCGCTGCAACGATCTCGCCCAACCCGTCTGCGATGCGCTGGCTGCGCTCCGCGTCCGCGCGGCGCTCGCGCTCTTGCGCGTGGAGCGCAGCCAACTCCGCGGTGCGTTCCTGCACCCGGCGGTCCAGGTCGTTGTAAGCGGCCTGAAGCGCGGCCTGCGCCTGCTCGCGCGCCGCGAGTTCCTGTTCCAGAGATCCCCGAAGCCGCGCATTCGTGAGCAGGATGCCCGCGAGCTCCGCAAGCCGGGTCATGGCGTCCAGTTCGTCATCTGTGAAGGGCTTCGAGTAGACCAACCGGGTCAGACCGATCACGCCCATAACCGTGCCGTCGACGTAGAGCGGCACTCCCATTGCGGGGCCAATCGGATCGCCCTCGAATGCGCCCGCGCGGTTGTCCCAGAAACGGTAATTGTCGACAGAGATCGGCCGGGCCTCCGCCCAGATCCTGCCGGAGAGCCCCTCTCCCCGCTTGAGCCGCACGCCGACATGCTTCTCGAACATGCCCGTTCCGATCGCCGCAACTACCTCGTCGGTCTTGTCGTCGACCAGGTACAGCCAACCGTATGCTGCCGAGGCGAGCGAGACTGACCGCTCGACGAGCGCGGTGAGCAGCCCTTCCGTGTCGCGCGCGCCGGCCACCCCGACGGCGGTATCGTGCAACGCAGCGAGCGTGTCCTTCTGCCTGACGAGCACGTCCTCGCGCTCGCGTAAGGTGCGCGCGGTGCTCGCCAACTCGTTCGACGTGCGCTGCTGTGAGCGAAGCGCTGTCACCAACAAGTCCGCAAATCGCTCCACCAGCACGGCCAGGACGATCAGGAAGACACCGAACGCGAGCCCGGCCTCCAACCAGTCGGCCAGCGAGGTGGGGTTTATCGGCTGTGTGAGCATCTCGGCGAGCTGCCCGCTGCCCGCCAGGTAGGTGAAGCCGGCGTAAATAAGCAGGCTGACAGCGGCGGAAATGTACCCCGCCTTTGAGCCGAGCAGGAGCGCGGCGACGACCGGCATGACGAGCAGGTAGAGCCGGCCGCTGCCCGCCAGCCCGAGCCGCGCTAGCGACGCGATGCCGTTGGCGTACGCGAGGCCCATCAGTCCGAACGCTCGGGCATTCTCCGGGAGCGAGGGCGCGAGCGCGAGCGCCACAAACGCGATATAGATGCCGAGGTAGGCCCAAAGAATCGGCGTGATTCCGCCCTGCGCGCGCGCGTTAAGCACTGGCGCGACATAGGCAGGGAGGCCGGCGATGGCGATGACCGTCAGGAGCGAGTAAAGGGCGCGCGAGCGCCAGGCACGCAAGGCGGGCGTCAGGGTCTCGCGGGACGATATCGCTTCGGGCATATGAGAAGTATAGCGCAAAGTGGCGGGGAATGAATAAATGCGCTAGCTTTGCAAGGACTGGAATCCGTTGTGGACTGGGGCGAGCTAGTACACCGCTTCCCACATGGAAGACGCGACGGGGTCCGGCACACTGCACTCGGGGCAGAGGAACGCGGCGGAACGGAGGCGATGCGACAGCTCGCCGGAGAGCTCACTCCAGGCGTCGCAGGAGCCGAACCAGGCGTAAACCGGTGCGCCGTCGCGGTCGAGGACGAAGATCAGCGGCTGCCCCTCCGTGTCAACCTCCATCAGGCCGCGATAGCGGGCCGCGACCCTGCCGCCTTCATCGTAGACGACCGGCGCGTCGTTGAAAGCTCCGCCGAGGTCACCGCGCGCAGCGCTCACCACAAGCGCTTGCGCGTCGGGTTCGTCCCGCGCAGCAGCAAGCAGGCCCTCGAGCAGCCCGTCGCAGTCTGCCTCGCGCGAGGGCGCAAAGAAGATCAACAGCGCGCAGCCGTCGGAATACGCGCGAAGGTCGAGCATGTGTCCACCTGCGTCGAACAGCGGCCCGGCCGGCGCCGCCGGTTCATTTCGCCCAAATCGAATCCACGTCATCACACGCCTCCCACGATCAATTATTGCGCAAATAGGATACCATAAAATGCCAATTCAGGTCACTTCGCCTGTGCGACAACACGAACTCGATCGATTCTTCGTACAGGCAGATGCATAGCTTTTGCCCGACGTAGTATGCGGAATTGCCCGGCCGGACGAGCGGCGACCCGAGAAGCATATCGTCGAGGACTACCTTGTGGTCGGGATTATAGTTGCCCATCACACGCTCCTGTACGGTGGCACTCGCATCGTCGATGCGCTAATTGTAGCATGCCAAGATCAGGGAGGAACAGGATGGCCTTTGTGAAGACAGCACCCATCGTCGGGGCGACGGGCGAGGTCCGGGTTCTATACGAGCAGGCGCAGGCGCGGATGGGGTACGTCCCCAACTACACAAAGCTCTTCAGCCTGCACCCCGACGTGAATGCCGGGTGGGCGGGACTGCTCGCCGCGGTCCGCAGCCGCTTGGACACACGGCGGTACGAGTTAGTGACGCTTGCAGCAGCGCGTGGACTGCGCTCTTCGTACTGCATGTTGGCGCACGGGTCGATCCTGCGGGAGAAGTTCTTCTCGCCGGAACAGTTGGCCGGGATTGCGCGGGATTACGGGGCCGCAGAGGTCGCGATGATGGCTTACGCGGAACAAATCGCGCGCGACGCGACTGCGATCACCCAGGCGGACGTCGACGCGCTCCGCGAGCGCGGCTTCACCGACGAGGAAATCTTCGACATCGCCGCGACGGCGACTGCCCGCTGCTTCTTCAGCAAGCTTCTCGATGCCCTTGGCGCGGAGCCGGACGCGGTCTACGGGGACTTGGAGGAGGAGTTGCGACACGAGCTAGTGGTCGGTCGCGGGATCAGCGCAGACCCAGTAGAGCGGGTGTAACCTACGCCGCCGGACCCGTCAGGTCTGACGCACCCGACGGGTCCGGCGCGATTATGGCAC
>JALOOB010000053.1 GCA_025454635.1 Anaerolineae bacterium | reverse complement strand
GGAGGCTCACCAAACGCAGCCACGATCCGGCGGATGGTCTCAACGGCGATGCCGCGCGCGGCAAGGCGGAGCAGCATGGTCCGTATAGGTGTTCCCAGATCGACGAAAGCCCGAATGAAGCCGCCGGGCCGCGCGAGCTCCACCGCCTTCTGCAACGCAGCGAGCGCATCGGCGGTCTTGCCCTGCCTGTCGAGCGCCAGCGCCCGCAGGGGCAGGATCTCGATCTGGGAGCGCACGCTGAAGGTGCGTTCGGCAGTCTCAAGCAGGGCGTCCAGGATTTCAAGCGCCGACAGCGCATCCGCGTCCGTGCCTCTCGCCAGGAGGAGCTGGGCCTTCGCCAGGTGCGGGTTTTGCAGCCAGAGCAACGAGCTGGGAACCACGGGAGCGGTATAACCATCAGCCCAGCGAAAGGCCGATTCGGTGTCACCCTGGAGATACTCCAGTTGCGCACGCCGGGAACGCGCATCCGCGCCGTCTTGTCCCAGGCGATCCAAATCAAATTGGCTGAGCAACTCCATGACCGGCCAGGCTGCGGCCAAGTCGCCCCTGGCCACATGCACCCGCGTCAGACCGATCATGCCATTTCGCGCGGCCTGCGTGTGGACAGAGAGTCGCTGCGCGGCGAGTTCCCCAAAATGCTGCCCGGCCGCATCCAGTTCATTCCGACAGTAGTGCGCGACTCCGAGAAAGTAGTGCGAAAATCCGACCGCTTGCGGCAGCCGGCCGGCGGTCGCTTGATCTCGCATCACCTGACCATACTGCTCAGCCTGCTCGAGATCGCCGGCTTCGATGGCGTTGAAGCACGCCGCAAATAGCAGACGCGGCGCATATGTGTCGGCTTTTTCGAGCAGACCCGCGTACTCGTCGATCAGTCTGCGCCGAGCGTCGCTGCCACGGCCGATCGCCTGCATGGCCATGCCCCAGTACTGGACCGCAACGCCGCGCACGTATCTCCACTGGTGCGGGACCAACGCAAGCGCATCCTCGCTGTAGGCGACCGCGCGCTCGGCTTGGCCACTGGCGAACGCTTGTTGGCCGCGCAGGGTCGCGACGATGCCGCGCGGCGCCGAGAGATCCTGCGCGCCAATCCAGCGCATCGTCGCCGTGCCGGTCCCAGGCGCCGGGTCCTCTCCCTTGTCCAGCAGGGCGTCGATCTGGTCCAGCAGCTTGTACGAGGCGGCGAGCTGCCAGGAAAACCCCACTGCAACGACCTTGATCGTCAAGAGCCAGGGTTGACGCTGGACGAAATCTTCGGGAAGCAGACGCAGCCAGCGATCCAGCGTGGCCCGATCCTCCCGATTCAGGACATCGCACATCCCGGCTATCATCAGTTCGGCGGCCAGGCCCAGGTCCTCGATAGCCAGGGCGTGACGTATGGCTTCGTCGATCAAACCGCGTTCCTGGAACCAGGTTGCGGCCCTGCGGTGAAGATCACTGACTTGCTCCGGACCGGCTTCGCTCAGCAGTCTCCGCTGGAGCAGTTCCTGGAACAGGTGGTGATAACGGTGCCACCGCCTGTGGTCGTCCAGAGGAATGACAAAGAGGTTGTGGCGCTCGAGCCACCGGATGCAGGCCGGAACGTCGCACGAAGGACTGTCCCGGCTGGCGTCGCTGTTCAGCAGGCTTTCGCACAGCGGGGCGCAGAACCGGTCGAGGATGGAGGTCGCCAGCAGGAATCTCAGGATGTCAGCCGGCTGGCTGGCAATGACTTCGTCCGCCAGGTAGTCGGCAATCTCGAAGTGGCTCCCCGATAGGGCGGCGAGGTCCTGCTCCACGCTGGCGCCGGCGTCCAGCGACATGCTCACCAGGCGCAGACCGGCGATCCAGCCCTCCAGGCGCTCATCGAGCATCGCCAGCGTAGATTCGCTGAGCGGCGCCCGCAGCACCTTGCTCATGAATTCGGCCGACTCATCGGCCCTGAAGCGCAGATCGTGGGTGCGAATCTCGCCGACCTGGCCGCCGGCGCGCAGCTTCGCCAACGGCAAGGGCGGATTGCTGCGCGTAATCAGCACCAGGTGCAGCTTGAGCGGCCAATGGCGCAGGAGCGCGCCAAGGAGATCGTGCACGCGCTCGTCGTGAATCGTGTGGTAGTCATCGAAGACCAGAACGCAGCGCGCGGGCAGCCGGTCGATGTCCTGGGTGAGCGAGATCACAAGCGGCATCTGCGACACCGGTTGCGGATTCTGGAGCAACGAGAGGGTTTCCGCGCACGACTCGGGGAAAGCCGAGCGGATCGCCGCGACGAAGTAGCGCAGGAAAACGACCGGGTCGTTGTCGCCCTCATCCAACGACAACCACGCGGCCCGCGTGCTTGACGTCTGGGTCGCCGCCAGGCTATCAACCCACGAGCTAACCAGCGTTGTCTTTCCGAACCCGGCGGAGGCGCAGACCACGGTCAACGGGCCTTCCTGCAGGCTGTGGTTCAGCTGGTGGACCAGGCGCGGGCGAGCGACCCAGTCGGCCGTCACCGGAGGGCGGGACAGCTTAGTGAATAACAGGCCAGGCAACTGTGGTGGCATACGATCCGTATTATAGTGTATTCTGACTCAGCGGCAACCATCAGGCTGGCTTGAACTCAGCTTGTCGACCCGTCCCAACAGATCAGACGAAATGCAACAGACTTGGGCTGAAGTCGCGGCAGAATCGCCGCATCTTCTGCTCACTTTCGGCGGCTTGTGACGATCTCGCGCTGAGAGCGCCATGCAAGGGCAATTGGGGCTCGGCAAACGACGAAGCGCTGCCCACAAGGCGTGGGGGTTCAAATCCCACAGGCGGCATTATTTGGCTGAACCAACGGCGGGAAGGCCGTTGAACTCCTCGCGCCCGGGCGGCAACCGTCAGCGAACCTCGTATAACTGGACCTGTCCACCATAGAAGTCCCGCTGCCTGGTCAACTCCATGTTCGCAGAAATCACGCGGGGGATAATGCCCTGTGGATCGGCATAACGGCTGCGGCTGCGAACCAGCCAGACGCGCCGGCGCCCGCTCAACATGGAAAGGAGCCTCGGTATGTCCGACTCCGTCATGCGCGGCGCCACGCCGCCGCCCTCGATCATGTCAACCGGCGCGCCGTGTTCCTCCAACTCAGTGCCGTAACGCTCCTGGAAATCCTGGAAGTAGTAGTCGAACGCGACCTGCGCGCGGGGCGCGCTGAAGATAACCAGGTCGTCCGGCTGGGCGAAGAGCGAAACAAACCCGGCCGCATCGCTCCAGCTTTCGCTTTCTCCGTGTCGGAAGTAATCGCCGGCCGAGAGCAGGTTGATTGAGCCCAGGATCATCAACGCCGCAAAGATCACGGGCTTGAACCTGAGCTGAGTGACGCCGGCCGCCAGCAACAACAGCAGTGGAATCGTTATCCAGATCAACGTTCGATCGTAGAAGACGGGCCGGCGGAGGCTGATAACCAACTCAGCCACGATGGGCGCCGCGAACAGGCAGGCGAGAAACAGAAATTGCGACAGCTTCTTCCTGAGGGCGACCAGCCCGAGGGCTGCGGCAAAAACGAACGGGATCAACAGCAGCGCGGGCTGCGCAGCGGCGCCAGGCGCGGGCGCGGAGGCGTTCAGGAGCGACCCGAGCGTCTCGCTGACAGTGTCCCAGCCGGCAGGGGCGAGCCAGAAGTCCCGGTAGACGGCGCTCGCCTGCCGGACGAAGGTGGGCAGCCACGGACTCCAGAGCGCCAGGATGGCGAGCTGAACGATGGCCCAGTTGAGGAGGGAGGGCGGCTGGAAGGCTGTAGTCGACGCTGACCCCCTCATCTTGCGGTACAGGATCAGACCCAGAACGAAGACATTCGCGGCCAACGGGAACAGGACCGCGGCGCTGTGCGTGAGCAGGGTTGCGGCCGAGAAGACGATGAACGTCAGCCAGGCGAGGTCGGTCGCAACGGCGCGGATGGGCAGCCAGCGATATGGCGCGAGTAGCGGATTCCGGGCGATCCGTCCCCGCCATCCGGGCAGATCGCGCGGGTCCGGCCGGTAGCTGAACTCCTTTCTTTCCGCAGGCGCAGGCGGCGGACCAGGGTTGCGCCATGCGCGCCAGTACTCCCGGAGTTGAGCGCCAATCGGGCGGGTCGAACGCGGGTCGGACAGCAGCCTCACCAGCGCGTAGATCGCGACGGCCGCGTTGAATGTCAAAAGGGTGTACATGCCGGTCTGCTGTGCGGAAAGGACGTTGAGAGGCGAAACGGCGAGCATCGCCGCGGCTGCGAATCCCATCATCGGGCCGGCCATTCGTTTGCCGATCAGGTAGATCACGGGAATCGTGGCCGTGCCGAGCAGCACGGAAAGCGAACGCGCGGCGTGCGGCGCGGCCCCGTTGACCGTTATCCAGGGGTGGAGCAGCAGATAATACAGGGGCGGCTGGACGTCGATCTGCGCGGTCCATTGAAGCACGCCGGCAACGCTGTGGCTGGCCAGCCACACGCTCATCGCCTCGTCCAGTCCCATTCCCCTGGCGCCCAGCAACAGAAATCGCAGCGCGCCGCCTGCCAGTGTGATGAGCGCCACGAACCAGGGCGCAACGTCGTCAAAGTCGAAATCTTCTTTCATCGTCTCTGCGAGCCCTCTGCTAATAAGCCAACGAGGCGGAGATCGCATCCGTAAGTAATGTACGCTGCCGATTCTGATCGGTTGCGACTCTGCGCGGTGGGCCGGAGAGGGCGGACCATTGATGCCAGGCAGAGGGCGAAACTCGGGTCTCGGCCAGGGGCAGTTGGCAGTAGCATGCGCGTGGGGATGCGCGGATTCGCATTGCGTCGCCGCCGCACCCGGCCGCGGGCCTTCGATTCGCAGCCGGGTGCGGTTTGCCAGCCGACCGCAAACGGCTACAATGGCAGCATGCTCGAACTGAGTTTGCTGCTGTTGCAGCCGATCGTCCCGCGGCATTAGTCTGGGAGCGATGCGCTCGCAACGCCGGGTGGCTGGCGACGCGGGCTTGTCGCTCTGCCGTTGAGCTTATGGAGATGGTATGCGCAGAGCGCTCCCGTTATTCTTCGTGATCCTGTTCGCGGTGTCCGCGTGCGTGCCGATTCCGCCGCCGCTGCCGCCAAACCCCGAGGCGACCCGAACTGCTGAACTCCGCCAGGTGTTGCCGCTCGATTCCGCCATTCGCACCGGCAAGCTGGAGAACGGGCTGACCTATTACATCCGCGAGAACCGCGAGCCGGCCGAGCGCGCGGAGCTGCGGCTGGTCATCAACGCCGGGTCGATTATGGAGGCGGATGACGAGCAGGGGTTGGCCCACTTCCTCGAACACATGATGTTCAAGGGCACGGAGCGCTTCCCCGGCCCGGAGCTTCTCGACTTTCTCGAGAGCATCGGCATGAAGTTCGGCCCGGACCTGAACGCGTACACGTCATTTGACGAGACGGTTTACATGCTGCACGTGCCGACCGAGAAGGCGGACAACCTCGCGAAGGCGCTTGACGTGCTGCGGGACTGGGCCGGCGCGGCAACCCTCGCGCCCGCGGACATCGACAAGGAGCGCGGGGTTATCGTGGAGGAATGGCGGCTGGGCGAGGAGAGCGCGGCGGGGCGCATGGAAGACAAAATCGTGCCCATGCTGCTCGGCGACTCGCAATACGCCCGTCGGCTGCCCATAGGCGACATGAATGTGATCCGCACCGCGCCCGCCGAGCGGCTGCGGGAATTTTATGAGAAGTGGTACCGGCCCGACTTGATGGCCGTAGTTGCGGTCGGCGACTTCGACGGCGAGGAGGTCCAGGCGCTGATTCGCGAAGGCTTCGGGAGCCTGCCCGCGGCCGCTTCCGACGCGCCGGCCCGGCCGGAATTCGACGTTCCCCCGACGACGGGCACAAGCGCGCTCGTCGTCAAGGACCCGGAGAACCCGTACACCACGCTCTCGGTTTACCAGTCCCGGCCCGCGCGGCCATTCTGGACAGTGGGTCATTACCGCGAATACCTTGCGGAGGGCCTGGCCGACGCTATGCTCAACCAGCGCTACGACGAGATCACCGAGCGGCCCGACGCGCCGTTCTTGTTCGCCTACGCAGGCGGCGGCGGTCTCGTGCGCTCGACCGAGCTCTACGACCTGACCGTCATGGTTCAGGAGGAGAAAGCGCTGGCCGGGCTGGATGCCCTGATGACCGAGTTCGAGCGCGCGCAGCGCTTCGGCTTTACGGCTGGGGAACTGGAACGCGCGAAGCTGGACACCCTGCGCGCATACGAGAGCGCGTATAAGGAGCGCGACACCAGCGAGAGCAGCGGCTACGCGGACGAGTACGTGAACCTGTTCCTGACGGGAGTGGCTTCGCCGGGCATCGCCTACGAGCGCGAACTCGTCAGGCGCCTGCTGCCGGGCATCACGTTGGAAGAGACGAACCGCGCCATCGAGACCGCGGTGACGCCCGGCAATCGCGCCATCCTTGCGCAGGCGCCCGAGAAGAAGGACTTGACGCTGCCGACCGAGGCGGAGTTGATCGCCGCGGTGGAGGCTGTGGCCGCGAAGCAGCTTGAACCGTACGTCGACCGGCTGAGCCAGGACGCGCTGCTCCAGGAGATTCCCGAGCCGGTCGCGATTGTGTCCGAGTCGACGCTGCCCGAGTTGGGCGTGACGGAGTTCACTCTGGCGAACGGCGTCCGCGTTATCATGAAGCCGACGACGTTCAAGCGGGATGAGGTGTTCTTCTCGGCCACCAGCCCCGGCGGCGACTCGCTGGTGAGCGACGAGGACTACCCGGAGGCGAGCCTGGCCGCGTCGTGGGTGGAGAGCGGGGGCGTAGGCGAACTGACGCGGACCGAACTGAGCAAGCTGCTGGCCGGCAAGATCGCATCTGCGTCGCCCAACATCGGCGAACTGTCGGAAGGGTTCACCGGTGGCGCGTCGCCCGAGGACCTCGAAATCGCGCTGCAACTCGTCTATCTGTACGCGACCCGGCCGCGCAACGATGCGGACGCGTTTGCGGTGCTGCTCGAACAGCTCGAGGCGGGGGTGAAGAACCGGGACCTGGAGCCCGAGAGCGCGCTGTACGACGCGCTGGCCGAGATTTTCTGTGGGGAGGACGTGCGCTGTCGTCCGCTGTCACTGGACGAGATCGCGGCGCTGGATCGCGAGCGAGCCTACGAGATTTACCGCGACCGCTTTGCGGACTTCAGCGACTTCACGTTCACGTTCGTGGGAAACTTCGAGCCGGCAACGCTCAAGGAGCTTGCCCGTGTCTACCTGGGCAACCTGCCCTCGACGGGGCGCAAGGAAACCTGGCGCGACGTGCAGCCCGATCTGCCGGAGCAGACCATCGAGCGCGAGGTGCGCAAGGGGCTTAACCAGAAGGCGCAGACGCGCATCGAGTTCAGCGGCCCGATCACGCCGAGCCTCCAGACTGAGGCGGTTGTCGACACGCTCAACAACATCCTCGAAATGCGCGTGGTCGACGCGCTGCGGCAGAAACTCGGCGCGACCTATTCGCCCGAAGCCGGCATCTACTGGGGTGTTCTCCCAGAGCCGACGTACAGCGTCTCGTTCGAGTTCGTGTCTGATCCACAGCGCGCGGACGAACTGGCGGAGGCCGTCTTCGATCTGCTGGACGAGTTGCGCGAGGGCGGACCCACTGAGGACGAACTCAAGAAGGCGAAGGAGCAGGCGCGGCTGGCCTACGAGGAAGCGTTGGAGGACAACTCGTTCTGGCTGTGGCAACTGGAGAGCCGCCTGACCACGCCGGGAGAGGATGTTCGGGATATCCTCAGATACCAGGACGCGCTGACAGCGGTGACGCCTGCCCAGGTGCGCGAGGCGATCCGCGCGTGGTTGCCTGAGCAGCCCTATGTAAGGATTGTGCTCTACCCCGAAAACTTCAAGGCCCAAGAGAGCAAGTAAGCTGTTGATGGCGTTCTGTCGTCATCCGGGCGGAACGCGCGATCATTCGGTTGTGGATGAAGTGCCTCGCAATGGAGGGTGCGCATGAAAGACCTCGACCTCTGGCCCCATGTTTGGGACACCTTGGACGCGCTCACGGCCCACTACGGCCCCGCGATTGACAATGCTGCGGCTGAACTCGGCATTCCACACGGCGAGTGGTACGGCTGGCTGATGGCTGCGCGCATCTTCGAGCCGGAGCCAATTTCCGCGGCGCGGCTCAATGTTCGCTCGGCGTACACCGCGCCGTCGAAACTCGCGGCCGCGCTGGAGAAGGGCGCGGCGCTCGGTCTGCTCGAAGAGCGCGGTCCGGGCGAGTATGGTCTGACACAGGCGGGACGCGCGGGCGTGCAGCGTCTGATCGACACTGCGCGCGAGGCGATGAGCGGGCTGCGACCCCTCCCTGAAGACGATTTGCTGCGCCTGGCGGGCCTGCTGCAGCGGATCGTGGAGGCAAGCCTGATCGCGCCGGAGCCGCCGGGTAAGTGGTGCCTCAGCATCGAGCGGCATTATGACCCGGGCGCGTCCGCGCCCGTGATGCACCGGCTGGATCAATACCTGAGCGATCTGCTGGCGTACCGCGACGATTCGCACCTGGCCGCGTGGCAGCGCCACGATGTCAGTGGACAGGCATGGGAGGCGTTTTCGGTGATCTGGCGCAGCCCGGCGATGACGCTCGACGAGCTGAGCGAGAAGCTGGCGCGACGCGGGTATACGGAGGCGGATTACGAGCTGGCCGTGGGGCAGCTCGAAGCGCTCGGCTGGATCGAAGCGGACAAGGGCGGATACTGGACGACCGAGCAGGGCGACGCGGTCCGGGACGAGGTCGAAGCGTTGACCGACCGCTATTTCTACGCGCCGTGGGATTGCCTGGATGAGAGCGAGATCGCGGCGTTGAGGGAGTTGCTGGTCCGGTTGCGCGACGCGTTGATGCCCGTGGCTGTCTAGCGAGCGCGTCCTGACGCGCTTGGCGGGGCGTTCGGAAGTCGACCCCACGCGGGCGGAAACAGGAACGCGAGCCGCGTCCCGGAACACTCACAGCCGAATATCCTGCGTCATGCCGCGGCTCGTTTGCTTGCGGCATGCGCGGCAACGCATGGGCGAGGTGCTGAATGACGACTTTCCTTCGGGTAAGCCTGCTTGCGACAGCCTGGCTGGTCTTCGGATCGCTCTTATCGCCACTTCATGTGACCCAGCCGTTGGAGCCGGCGTTGCCGTATGCGTATCTGTCACCGCAGCCCGGCGCAACGCATGTCTCACCTCTGACCAGTATCGCAGTGCGTCCTGGAGATCAGCTCGACCCCGCCGGCGTGTCTGATGGGCTCTTCCGCGTCACAGGCTCCCGCAGCGGCCTCCACAGCGGCCGCGCCGCGTTAGCCGGCGATGGCGCCACTGTTGTGTTTATCCCGGACCGGCCATTCTGGCCCGGCGAAACCGTGCGAGCGGCCGTTGCGCCGGGGCTGATCAAGGTGACGGGTCAAACGCTCCCGGGCGTGTCGTTCCAGTTTGCGACCTGGAATGAACGGCCGCCGCAAGTCTCAGCACTCGGTGAACTCGGGCCAGCAGGACAGGGGACGGGCGAAGTCCTGGCCGCCGCGCCGAACCCGCTCGCCAAGTACCTCACTCTCCCGGGCGATTTTCCCTTCATCAATGTCACTGTGCCGACCACTGACACGACCCCGGGCTACTACTTCCTCAGCAACCTTGCCATGCACCACCCGTACCTTCTCATGATCGACGGCACGGGAGATCCGCTATACTACCTGCGACTTCGACCTCAGCGGCACGCGCTCGATTTCAAGGTTCAACCGAACGGTCTGATGACTTACTACGACTCGCTCCCCGGCGTCTTTTACGGCGTGGACCAAACCTACACGGTTGTCAGGACTTTCAGGGCCGGGAACGGCTACTACACGGACCATCATGACCTGCAGGTGCTGCCGAACGGTCACTACCTCGTCATGATCTGGGACACGCAGGTTGTCGACATGAGCAAGATCGTGCCGAACGGCAATCCGGACGCGCACGTGATCGGCCTGATCATTCAGGAGCTCGATGCGGCCGGCCTGGTCGTGTTCGAGTGGCGCAGCTGGGACCACCTCGACATCCGGGAGAGCTACGACGACCTGACCGGCCCGGTGGTCGACCCGTTCCACGGCAACTCGGTCGAGATGGACAGGGACGGTAACTTGCTCGTGAGCATGCGAAACTGCGATCAGGTGCTTAAGATCAACCGGCAAACCGGCGACATCATCTGGCGGCTCGGCGGAAAGAAGAACGAGTTTACGCTGCAAGGCGACGTTCAGTTCTTCCATCGCCAGCACGATGCGCGCCGCCTGCCGAACGGGCGCCTCACGCTGTTCGATAACCGCGCGGAGCAGACGCCGCAGTACTCGCGGGGGATCGAGTACCAGCTCGACGAGGCGGCGAAGACCGTCACGCGCGTCTGGGAGTACCGGAACACACCCGACGTGTACGGGCCGTGGCTCGGGAATACGCAGCGGCTGCCAAACGGGAACACAGTCATCGGGTGGGGGCTCGGCTTGCCTGCGGTTACCGAGACGCAGCCAGATGGGACAAAGGTTTTCGAGATGTCCCTGGCCAACAACTGGGAGCGCAGCTATCGTGTCTTCCGTTTCCCATGGCAGGGGCGACCGCCCTGGCCACCCGCGATCGCCGTCAGCCGCGATGGAGGAAGGATGCTGCTCCACTTCAGCTATAACGGCGCGACTGAGATCGCATCCTACCGGGTCCTTGCCGGAACCGGCTTCGAGCCTGACACGGCCATCACCACCGTGCCGCGCACGCGTTTTGAAGACACGCTCGACGTCACAACCGCCTCGGAGGAATACTGCTCGTTTCGCGTCATGCCGCTCGACCGAGTTGGAAAGGAGACGCACCTGTCCGCCAAGGTCTACTCTTCCCGCTGCGTGCCGTTCGACCAGTATCTGCCGTTTGCATCGGTGCGCTAGCGGTCACAAGATGGGCGCTGAAATCGCGCGCTCTACGATCCGAACGACATAGCCCTTGTGACTTGCTCCTGAGCGAAACCTGAGTACAATAGATGCGTTGCCGGTGACCGCAGCCGGCGCGCGGGCCCGTGGCCTAGCGGGAAGGCGTCTCCCTTGCACGGAGAAGATCGCCGGTTCGAATCCGGCCGGGTCCACTCGCATTCCAGGCGGAATGCCTGGAATGTGCGTATCGCAAGCTGCGCTTGCGACGCTCTTCAGGCAGAGAGCGCAAAGCAATGATAGTCCGGGTTTTTGACAGTCAGCCGAAGCTGGATATAATAGGACCATAACAATGTAAGAGCTTGCGGGTGTAGTACAGTGGTAGTACGTCTCCTTGCCAAGGAGAAGGTCACGAGTTCGAATCTCGTCACCCGCTTCAATTGGATGGCTGATAGCAGAGCTTCTGGATAGCCGGGCGGTTGCCGGCCTTCTGCCATCAGCCGTTTCTTTTTACAAGGGACAGTAGAAAACGCCGAGGTAGCTCAGTTGGTAGAGCACGCGACTGAAAATTGCGGTGTCCCCAGTTCAAGTCTGGGCCTCGGCACTGATAGGTCGGGCAGTCGGGGGTCGTTCAACGGCAGGACAGCAGCCTTTGGAGCTGCGTATCGGGGTTCGAATCCCTGCCCCCGAGTGGGGTAGGATGCGAGCGCCGGCAACGTCTCTCGATTCCAGCCTACGAATACGTGGTGGCCATAGCTCAATAGGCAGAGCATCTGGTTGTGGCCCAGAAGGTTGCGGGTTCAAGCCCCACTGGCCACCCCTTCGCAGAAATGCCCGGACCCTTCTTTGGCGTCCGGGTGTTTTTGTTAATCGCAGATTGAAAATTGAAGATTGCAGACTCGATTGAAGATTGAACATTGAAGATTGCAGATTGGTCCGGCCGGCGCAGTCAATCTGCAATCTTCAATCTTCAATTTGCGATCGGACTCATGCAGCGCGTTCTGGTTCTCAATGCGACCTACGAACCGCTGAGCATTGTCTCGGTCCAGCGGGCCGTGATCCTTCTGTTGAAGGAAAAGGCCGAACTGGTCGAGGCGGCGGCGGAGCGTCTGCACGCGTCCCGCACGAGCCTCCCGGTGCCCCTCGTCATCCGCCTCGTTTACTTCGTCCGCGTGCCGCATCCGGTCGCGCTTGCGCCGACCCGGCGCAGCGTCGTGATGCGCGATAACTTCACCTGCCAGTACTGCGGCGACTCGCCGGGCCGCGGCCTGCTCACGCTGGACCACATCGTGCCGCGCTCCAAGGGCGGGCAGACTTCGTGGGAGAACGTCGTCGCGGCGTGCCGGCCTTGCAATATGCGCAAGGGTGACCGCACGCCGGATGAGGCGGGCATGGCGCTGCGCAAGAAGCCGGGTCGCCCGCACTACATTGCATTCCTGCTGCTCTCTGAGGCCGGACCCAAGGACGTGTGGAAGAAGTACGTCTACGGGTGATTCAAAATAGGACGCAGATGACGCAGAGGGGGCGGATTGGCATGATTTGTCCCATGCTCTGAGGGATATCATGCCGATCTTTCCCAATCTGCGTCATCTGCGTCCCATTCCCACTCACCTTACGAAGTAAATGATGGATACGATCACGCCGATGGTGACGACGACATAACGAAGCGTCGACGGCTTGATCCGGCCCGCCAGCTTGCCCCCGAGCACCCCGCCCACCAGCGCGCCCACGGCCATGACCGCGGCCGCCGACCACACGACCTGACCCGAGAAGAGGAAGAAGACCGCCGCGGCCGTATTGGTGGCGAAGGCGACGAACTGCTTGAGCGCGTTCAACCTGGTGAGGTTGTCGTCGAGCACGATCGCCAGCACGGCGAGGATGATGACGCTCAGGCCCGCGCCGAAGTAGCCGCCGTAGACTGCCGCAAGGCCGACCGGAATCGCCGCCCAACGCTCGCTTCGCGGGCCGGTCGCGTCACCGCGCGTTGCCGCGCGCTTTGCCGCCCACTTGCGCACCGGGTCTTGCAGCGCCAGCAGGCCGGACGCCAGCAGGATCAGGTAGGGCACCAGCTCGTTGAACAGCTCTTCGCCCGTGTTAAGAAGAAGGATGCCGCCGATCAGCCCGCCGACGACGCCCGCGGGGATGGCC
The DNA here is from genome assembly GCA_025454635.1 of Anaerolineae bacterium. Lineage (GTDB taxonomy): Bacteria > Chloroflexota > Anaerolineae > CG2-30-64-16 > CG2-30-64-16 > JALOOB01. Next base: position 15,358 of record JALOOB010000053.1, on the reverse strand, counting down.
CACCTCAGGCGGTGTTCCTGCCCTTTGAGGTCCGCGCGCTGCGCCAACGTTGCGCCAAAGTAGCCGGGCAGCAGCGCCACCGTGTTGGTCACGTTGGCCGACACAGGCGGGACGCCGACCCAGGTCAGCATGGGGAAGGTAATGAGGGTGCCGCCCCCGGCGAGCGCATTGACTGCGCCGGCCGCGATCGCGGCGAGACCGATCAGGACGAAGTCGAGGCCTTCGAGCATTGAAGCATCCTTTTGGTGACGGTTCGTATCGCAATCATAAAGCAGACGGGCGCAGCGGCGAAAAAAGGGGCTTAAAAGCAAAGCCGGAAGCGCTTCCGGCTTTGTTGGGCGTCGTAGCACCTACTTGGTAAACCGAGGTGATGCTACGACGCCACGATTGTTACTACGTTGGTCCATTCGCATCACCTCCCCGGTAATAGGATGGCGATTTTATAAAGCGCCGGGGGGCTTCCGCTCTCCGGCAACACATTCATTATCGCCGGAACTGGCCGGTTGTCAAGTAAGCGTCCCTCTATTCGAGCGCGGCCGCGCCGTTTTTGCGCTCCGGTTTGAGCACGACGACACTGAGCGGGGGCAAGGTCATCGTCACGGAGTAGGGCTGCGTCTGCCAGCGGACGTCCTCCGCCGCCAGCGCGCCCGCGTTGCCGACGTTGCTGCCGAAGTAGTACTCCGAATCGCTGTTGAGCAGTTCCTTGTACGTCGTCTTCTCGGGCACGCCGACGCGGTAGTCACGCCGGACCACGGGCGTGAAGTTGCAGACGACGACGAGGTGATCCGACATGTTCGTCGCGCGGCGGACATAGGCGAGGGCGCTGTTCTCCCAGTCGTTCGCGTCGATCCACTCGAACCCCTGCCAGTCGTAATCCTGCTCGTACAGGCTCGGTTCGCTTCTGTACACCCGGTTCAGGTCGGCGACCCACTTGAGCAGCTTCTGGTGCGGCTCAAAATCCGTGAGGTGCCAGTCGAGGCTCCTGTTCTCGTTCCACTCGGTCCACTGGCCGAAGTCCTGCCCCATGAAGAGCAACTTCTTGCCCGGATGCGTCCACATAAAGCCGTAGTAGAGCCGCAGGTTGGCGAAGCGCTGCCAGAAGTCACCCGGCATTTTGTCGGCCATCGCGCGCTTCAGGTGCACCACTTCGTCGTGAGAGATGGGCAGGATGAAGTTCTCGCTGAACGCGTACATCAGGCCGAAGGTCATTTTGTTGTGGTGGTACTTGCGGTAGATGGGGTCCTTGGCGATGTAGTCGAGCGTGTCGTGCATCCAGCCCATGTTCCACTTGAAGGTGAAGCCGAGACCGCCGAGGTACACCGGCCGGCTGACCGCGGGGAAGGACGTGGATTCCTCTGCGCAGGTGACGGCGCCGGGATGCTCGATGCCGATGCGTTCGTTCATCTGCTTCAGGAACGCGATAGCCTCCAGGTTTTCGCGGCCGCCGTACTCGTTCGGGATCCAGTCGGTCCGCGCATAATCGCGGTAGAGCATGGACGCGACTGCGTCGACCCGCAGCCCGTCGATGTGATACTTGTCCAACCAGAAGAGCGCGCTGTTGACGAGGAACTGGCGGACCTCGTTGCGGCCCCAGTTGAAGATCTTCGTGCCCCATTCCAGATGTTCACCCAGCCGCGTATCCGCGTACTCGTACAGCGCGGTGCCGTCGAACTCGATCAGGCCGTAGTCGTTCTTCGGGAAGTGCGCCGGCACCCAGTCCATCAGCACGCCGATGCCGTTCTGGTGCATGGTGTCGACGAACGCGGCGAACTCGTCGGGCGTGCCGAAACGGCTCGTCGGCGCAAAGTAGCCAGTCACCTGGTAGCCCCATGACGCGTCCAGGGGATGCTCGGTGATGGGGAGCAGCTCGATATGAGTGTAGCCCTGCTGCTTGACGAACGCCGCGAGCCGCGCGGCCAGGTCGGGGTAGGTAAGGTAGCCGTTTGCGCCCGGTACGCGCATCCACGAGCCCAGATGCACTTCGTAGATCGACATCGGCTCGCGCAGCGGCTTTGCCGCGTCGCGCTTGGCGATCCACGCCTGGTCGCCCCAGGTGTGTTTGTCGATGTCCCAGACGACGGAACCGGTCTTCGGTCGGAACTCGGCCCAGAACCCGTGGGGGTCGGTCTTCTGCAAGACCGCGTCGCCCTTCGTCTTGATTTCGTACTTGTACAGCGCGCCCTCGCCAAGGTCGGGGATGAACAGTTCCCAGATGCCCGAGCTGCCGCGCTGGCGCATGGGGTGACGGCGGCCGTCCCAGCCGTTAAAGTCACCGATGACGCTGACCCGCGCGGCGTTCGGCGCCCACACCGCAAAGCAGACGCCCGTCACCCCCTGGTGGGTCATAATCTGCGCGCCCAGCTTCTCGTACGTGCGGTAGTGGTTCCCTTCATTAAATAGTTGCAGGTCCAGATCGCCGAGGACAGGGAGGAACGTGTATGGATCCTTCACCTGCCGCGTGACGCCGTCCTTGTCCAACGTGCGAATCTCGTACTTGAAGACTTCCGTTTCGCCGGGGAACAGCGCTTCGAAGAAGTCAGTCTTGGGCGCGCGTTCGAACGGGATAGGCTCTGCCGAGCTTTCGCGCACCACCCAGGCTTTCTCCGCCATAGGCAGGAACGCGCGAATAGCCACCAGGTCGCGGCCGCCGTGGGTCAGCGCATGCGCGCCGAGGACCTCGAACGGATCGTGGTGGTAGGCATGGACGATGCGGTTCAATTGATCGGCGGTGATGGTGGGCGCCATTACCTTCTCCTTGGTTGCGGCAAGACTCTCACAGGGAGCGCGGGCTGAATCCGGGCGCATTATAGCATCACACGCAATGAGCGAAAACTCATTCGCGCGCTGTTCGTCCCTTAAAGGTTTTAAGTCCTACGTCATTTTGCTGAGTTAGGGTATTGACATGCGGCAAAAGACGTGTATAATTCTTTTCGTGTTACAAATAATGACCTTGTCGGAAAGCTATACATAGTTGTATGAGCTTTGCGAGGGTCAAACGCCTTGACGTGGCGGGCAGCAGTATCGGTGTAAGGTCAACGATTCGATATCATTGCCGCATTGCGGTCTAAGTAACCCGGTTCACGGGCAATCGCGCTCCCCTAACCGATCAAAACTTAATCCCTCGACCCCTGGTCCGCCCCGTCACCTGGAGTAGGTGAGCGACAGGCCCCTGGTTCCCAAGCCAGGGGCCTGTTCGCGTGCTCGAACAGGGGCCTCGTCGGAGGATGAAAACGCTCCCGTCACAGAGGGCGCAGAGATCGCAGAGCTTCCTCTGTTACCCCGGACTACTCTGTGGCTTAACCATTTTCGCTCTGCGGGAGTCTGGCGATCCATGCGCCCGAGCTTTAACCTTAACGAAAATGACGTAACCTTCGCCCCGCCCGCCCGTTTGCGTAGGCAAGCCCTTCGTCGCTATAATCCTGCTTGTCCCGGGCGGATACTGAAGTTGCGCAAAGGCGCGCCTGGCCTCTGGCGTAGTTGCCAGTCTGATTCCTCTTGGAGGCACCATGATTTCTAAGGTCCGGTTCCTAACCCTGTTGTCCGTCCTCGCGCTCCTTCTGTTAGCCGCCGTTCCAGCCGGCGCGGCCCCCCCGGCGCCCGTGTTCGGCGCCAACTCGCCGACCGCGATCCGCGGTCAGTACATCGTCGTCCTCAAGCCGGACGCAAGCACGCGGCTCGAAGAGCTGATTGCCGCAGCCGAGCTGGCCGGGGTGGGGGAGACGCGCCTGCTCTTCCGCTATGAGGCGGCCCTCAACGGCTTCGCCGCAGTCCTGCCGGACCGCGCGGTCGAGGCTCTCCGGCTGCACCCGGCAGTCGATTACATCGACGTCGATCAGGCCGTGCAGATCGATGCGACGCAGTCCCCTGCCACGTGGGGCCTCGACCGCATCGACCAACGCAACCTGCCACTGAGCAACAGCTTCACATACAACGCCACCGGCGCGGGCGTGACCGCGTACATCATCGACACGGGCATCCGCTTCAGTCATAACGAGTTCGGCGGGCGGGCCGTCACGGGTTACGATGCGGTGGATGGCGGCTCTGCCGATGACTGCAACGGCCACGGCACCCATGTCGCGGGCACTGTTGGGGGATCCACTTACGGCGTGGCAAAGGGCGTGCAGCTTGTCGGCGTGCGCGTGCTCAACTGCAGCGGCTCCGGCTCGACCTCCGGCGTCATTGCGGGTGTTGACTGGGTGACGAGCAACCACGCGGCAGGAGCTCCTGCCGTTGCCAACATGAGCCTGGGCGGCAGCATCTCGACGTCGTTGGACAGCGCGGTAACGCGGTCGATCAACGACGGCGTCAGCTACGCCATCGCGGCCGGGAACAGCAATCGGAACGCGTGCAACTACTCGCCCGCGCGCGTGAGCGCGGCGATCACGGTGGGCGCGACGACCTCGTCGGACACCCGCGCGTCCTACTCGAACTACGGCTCCTGCCTCGACATCTTCGCGCCCGGCTCGTCGATCACCTCAGCCTGGTATACGAGCAACACCGCGACGAACACCATCAGCGGGACCTCCATGGCGACGCCGCACGTGGCGGGTGTGGCCGCGCTCTACCTGCAAGGCAACCCTGGCGCGTCGCCCTCCACGGTGCGCAACGCGCTGGTCAACAACGCAACCACCGGCGTGGTCAAGAGCGCGGGAACCAATTCGCCCAACCGGCTCCTGTTCACGGCTTACTAGCGTAAGCTGCGCGCCTGGGACAGCGCACGAAAGCGGCCTCCGGGAAACCGGGGGCCGTTCTGCTTGGGCGCCCTGCGCGAAGCGGCGCGGCTTCATCGCGATGCGTAAGGTGCGGGAATCCGTCGACCTCGTGATACTATTGAGCCGGCAAAACGCGCTTGATGCGAACACATCCGCAGGTGGAAGAATGAGCATATCCTTTCAGCAGTTTGACGCGTATGTGGACCGGCACGCGGACGAATACGTCCGCCGGCTGCAGGCTCTGTGCCGCATTCCCAGCATTGCCGCGCTGGGCGGCGCAGCGATGGCCGATGCGGCTGCGGTGGTGGCGGAGCTTGCGACAACTGCCGGGCTGGACGTGGAGCTGGCAAACGCAGGCGGGCCGCCGGTTGCGCTCTGCCAGGGGGGCAGCGGATCGCGCGGGCTGCTCATTTACAACCACTACGACGTGCAGCCGCCCGACCCGTTGGACGAGTGGCGCACGCCGCCTTTCGCCGCGGAGATCATCGACGGGGTCCTCTACGCCCGCGGGGTTGCCGACAACAAGAGCAATGTTGTCGCGCGACTGGCCGCACTCGAAGCCTATCGCGCAACCGTGGGTGAACTGCCGCTGCGCGTGGCGTGCGTCTTTGAGGGCGAGGAAGAGATCGGGAGCCTGCATCTCGCCCGGTTTGCGGCGGAGCACGCGGACCTGCTGCGCAGCATGGACGGCTGCGTCTGGGAGGCGGGCTACAAGGACGAGCGGGACCGGCCGGTCGTTATCCTCGGGTTGAAGGGCGTCTTGTCTCTCCTGTTGACCGTGCGGGTGATGAACAGCGACGCGCACTCAGGCTACGGTGGGCTGTATCCTAACGCAGCATGGCGCTTGATCGAGGCGCTGAGCACGCTGCGCAGCGCGGACGGACGCGTGACCATCGACGGAATCTGGGACCACGTCCGGCCGCCGTCCGCGGCGGAAGAGGCTGCGATGGCCGCCATCCCCACAGACGATGAGGCGGTGCAGCGCCGCAAGGGCTTTTCGGCCTATCTCGGCGGGCTGACGGGCGTCGACGCGCTGCGCCGCCTGATGTTCGAGCCGACCTGCACGATCAACGGCATCTGGGGCGGGTACACCGGGCAGGGATCGAAGACCGTTATTCCCGCCCAGGCGAGCGCAAAACTCGACATCCGCCTCACGCCAGACCTGACGCCGACCATAGCCTTCGACCTGCTGCGCGCGCACCTCGACCGCCGCGGTTTCACCGACATCGAGGTGATTGAGGAAGAGGAAGGGCTGATGCCCGCGCGCACCGACCCAACCGCGCCGGTCGCTCTGGCTGCCATCGCCGCGCTTGCGGATGTCCATGGCATCGCCCCGGTCGTAGAGCCGACATCGGGGGGAAGCGGCCCGATGTATCAGCTATGCCAGGCCTATGGCATCCCGGCGGTATCCATCGGAGTGGGCTGGGCGCAGAGCAACGCTCACGCTCCGAACGAGAGCATGCGCATCACGGACTACATCGAAGGGATCAAGGTGATCGGGAGGTTCATCCATAGGTTCGCCAGCGCGTAGGAGCGCGTCGAGCGCCGACTATGATTTTTGACGCAGTGTGGCTAGAATACATTTGCTCGTCCTTACCCGTTGAGATAGAATCTACGTTGGCGAAACAACAGGCATCTTCATTAAACTTTGGGGCATCCACCCATGCCGCAACCCACAACCACGGCCGCCGTCACGGCCGCACCTGAGTCGGACCTGATTCCGCTGCAAGACATCCTGGCGCTCCACCGCGCGCTCATTTCCGCAAGGGCGCGCCTGCCCAATGCGGACGCGTTCCTCGCGGAGGTGCTTGACATCCTGCGCAATCACCTGAAGGCGGATGGCGGGCTGATCGGGCTGTGCGACCTGAGTCGCCAGTCGTTCGCGAGCATCGTCACCAGCGGCGTCGTCCCTGCGCCGGCGGCCCTGAGTGACCCGAAAGCGCGACTGCTGCGCAACGGGCGCGTGGGTGGATTCGACGCGCAGGGGGTTGCGCTGGGGTGGGCAGAGCAAGTCGCCGCGGTGAGTGGCCTCGAAGCTCTCGCCGCGGCCGCGCTTTCGCTGCGCGACGAGACGCTTGGGCTCGTCTGCCTGTTCGGGTGCGCCGGCGCCGAACGGCACGACTGGCAGCAGGAGGGGCTTGCCGCGGCCGCGCTGGAAATCGGCCTCGCGGTCTCGCATTTGAGGCTGCGGGCGGACGTCGAAAGTCGCCTGCGCGAGCGGAATGAGCGGTGGTCTGCCCTGTACGAGATGGCGGTCTCGCTGACCCGTGATCTTGATAACATCGAGCTGCTTGATGAGATCGTTCGCCGCGCGATTCACCTGTTGCATACCCGCGGCGGCGGACTTAGCCTTATAGACGAAGTGACCGGCGAGAGCTCCGTGTGGGTCGCCTACGATCGGGGCGAGCCAATGCCGCAAATGATCGGTCGTCGCTTTGCGCCCGGCGAGGGGCTACTTGGACGGATTCTGCGGACCGGCGAGCCGCAGTTGGAGCCGGCCTATTTGTTTCCCCCCGCCGACGCTCAGAGCCCGCCATTGCGGCTGTCGGTTATGGGAGCGCCGTTGTTCGCGGGGGCCTCCTGTATCGGCATGCTGGCGGTGGGGGACGATCCGGAGAGCCGGCGCTTCTCGACCGACGAGATGCAGACGCTGGTCCTGCTTGCTCAGCAGGCGGGAGCGTTGTTGGAGCGAATCCGCGGCCACGCGCAGCGCGAGCTGCTGACGGTGCATCGCGAGCGCGCCCGACTGGCCCGCGAGTTGCACGACGGCCTCGCGCAGAACCTCGCCTCTCTCCTGTTGAAGGCAGAGCTGTGCAATGACATGGCGCGTGGCGCGAACCCCGAACTCGCGGAACAGATCGAGCTGCTGGCGGAAGGCATTCAGCAGGCTGTGCGCGAGACGCGCGCGGCGATCTCCTCGCTTCATGAAGCCCCCTCGGACGGCGAAAGCCTCATGGACGCGCTGAGCCTGCTGGCTGCGCGCTTCGAGAGCCAGACGGGCGTGCCGGTCGCATTGAGCTGGGAAGGGCAGGCGCATCGCGAGTTCCCACCCGCAACGCGCGTGGCGCTGCTGCGGGTAGCGCAGGAGGCCCTGGCCAATGTGCGGAAGCACGCGTGCGCGCAATCTGTTTGCGCGCATTTGAACGCATCAAGCCCGAAAACCGTCGAATTGACCGTTCATGATGATGGGTGCGGCTTCGATGCTCGATCCGAGGCGTTGGACGGCGCACAGCACTTCGGGCTGCGCGGTATGCGTGACCGGGTGGAGGAACTGGGCGGCAGCCTGCGCGTCGACTCGACGCCGGGACAGGGCGCGACCGTCACCGCGATGCTACCTCTGGCTGCGACAGGAAGGCAGTAGGCGTGGATAGGATCAGTCTGTTGATCGTCGACGATCACTCATTGTTCCGAGACGGGCTGCGCGCGCTTTTGGACCGTCAAGATGGACTGACCGTGCTGGGTGAGGCGGGGGATGCGGATGCGGGAGTCCGCATGGCCGAGGAGTTGCGCCCGGACGTTATTTTGATGGACCTTCACATGCCGGGCCGCAGCGGTGTGGACGCCATCCGCGACATCATCCGCCGGCGGCCAAGCGCGCGCATTATCGCGCTCAGCATGTATCAGGACGCGGAGTTAGTCGAGAGCGTGATCCTGGCCGGCGCGCGCGGCTACATGCTAAAGGACGAGCGAGCAGCGGTGCTGGTTGAGGGGATCCGGGCGGTCGCGCAGGGCGGCGTTGCGATCAACCCGATGATTGGCTCGCGGCTCCTCGACGAATACAGACGGATGGCGCAAGACAATCACGGGCATCGCCCGAACGATGCCGGGCAGATGTTCGCGCCCCGCGAACTCAACGTGCTCGAGCTGCTGGCTGCGGGCAAGAGCAATCGCCAGATTGCCGAGAAACTGTACCTCTCCGAACAGACCGTCAAGAACCTCCTGACGTCGATTTACCACAAGTTGGGCGCGCAAAACCGGACGGAAGCGGTGCTTCAGGCGGTGCAGCGCGGGATCGTCAAACCTCAGTCCTGAGCAAATCAGTACTTAAGTACTTCTCGTGGGCGCATAATTCGTTTTATCGCGGTACCTTTGGGTCTACACGGTGATATACAGACTTGGTAGAATTGCCAACGTGTCTTGCGGTTGCTTCTGCGCATGAGCCGCGGGGCGAAAGATCTGCGCGGCGCGCGGCGACCGGTTAAGCCTGGCGGGGGCATCACCGGCAGAACCGAGCCTTCGAGTCTCACCTCAAGCAAACGCCTTCGACATCTGAAACGTTGTCTTTCACCCCTGTGAGAGGAGCACCTTATGCGTCTCGGCTCTCGTCCCCGGGCGGCCGCGTGTCTTGCCGTCGTGCTGCTTTTTGTCCTTATCGCGCCCGCGCTGGCGGCCGGAAACGACAATAACATCGAATGGAATGGCCTGGGACATGCTCCGGGTTTGCAACTGTGCGATGACGCCGCCCGGCAGTATCGGGCGCCTGAAAACCCACGAGCAGACCAGGCTGTCGACGTGCGAGCCACCGCGTACCCGCTCGACCTTACCGCCGTAAACGTCTGGTACACCGCAAACGTTACGGCTGCGGCGCAGAGCGATTGGACGGCCCTGTCTGCGGCGTACGAGGCCGGCGACGTTGTCTGCTCGCGCGGCGCGGTCGCGCCGTGGAAGGCATCCATCCCGGCCACCGGCTCGCGGGTCTGGTACAAGATCGAGTACATCGACGGGACCCCGGCTGGGCCGTCGACAAGTTCGCCACAATCGCGGCGGGCGTCGCGGCGGTCGCCAATGGCGGAACCGTCAACGTGGCGGCGGGGGCGTATGCCGAAAGCGTTGTTCTCAGCCGCGGCGTGACGCTGCTCGGCGCGCAGGCCGACGTCGCGGTCGCGGGTCGCGCGCCGGGTGCGACGGAAGCGACCGTGACAGGGATTCTGACCCTGAACGCGTTCGACGTGACGCTCAATGGCTTCACGCTGACAAACCCAGGCGGGACCAGCGTCGTCGTGGTCAACCCGGCCGCAAGGAACGCTTTCATCGAGCATAACCTCGTCGACAATGTTGGCTCGACCACCCTCGCGGCCAACGTCCACGCGATCATCGCCCAGAACGGCGCGGACGGGTTGCGGGTTCTCAACAACCGCTTCAGCAACCTGAACGCGGGCGCGTATAGCCTCTCCGCGGTCGGCATTCTTGATTCGACCGCCTCGGACCCGAGCACCTGGCTGGTCATTACGGGGAACACCTTCACGGGCATCACCAGCGCAGGCAAGGGCGCTTACGGCATCATCCTGAACAATAAGGCCGGTGTGCCGAACGCAGTGCTGACCGACAACGCGTTCAGCGACCTGAACGGCGGCTGGACGCACGCGATCGGGCTGGAAACCGCGACGTCCTACCCGGCAGTGCTGCGCAACACCTTCACCGGCCTGACGGCCGCAGGGACTGACAATGCCGCGATTCACTTCGAGAAGAATCCGTCGGGCGCGACCGCGACGGTGCAGGGCAATCAGTTCAACGGCGGCGGGTACTACGGCGTCAAGATCCACCCGGACGACCTTCCGGGCGGAGTCAACGGCCTTAACTACACGGTCACCGCGGAAGGCAACTGGTGGAACTCGGCGTGCGGGCCGTCTAGCGCAGCAGGCGTGGCAAACGCCAGCGCGAACGTCGACTTCAACCCCTGGCACATACAACCCGGTGGGCTTGCGCTCGGCAGCAGCAACCCGGCGGGCGAGTACGTGATCCCGACCGGCGCGACAAAGGCGGATGCGCAGGCGGTGTTCAACTGCGCGCCGGCCAACTCGGTCGTGACCTTCCAGGGCGGGACTTACCCGGGCGGCTACGTGATCAACACGAACGGGCTGCGCGTCAAGCTCAACGGCGCGACCATTGGCGCGGGCTCGCCCGCGTTCACGATCGACGCGGACGACGTCGTGATTCAGGGCGCGGGCACGCTGGACGGCGCGGGCGCGGCTGATCCGGGAGTGCTGGTCAACACGGGCGCGGACAACTTCACGTTGCGCGACACGACAGTAACGGGCTGGCAGGACGGCGTGCGGTTGGCGGGCGACGTGGTCTCCTTCAAGATGTTCGGCAACTACATTCACGGCAACAGCCGCGACGGCCTCCGCGTCGAGGTGGGGGCGGCCATCGATGGCGTCGTCAACGTGGACGGCAACCTGTTCAAGAACAACACGGGCGCGGGGGTCAACAACCTCGGCGACACGGCGAACCTGAACGTCCAGTCCAATTCGTGGGGAGATGTTGCCGGGCCTACCGGCCCGAACGGCGACGGCGCGGGAGGTTCGGTGGACGCGTCGAACTTCACCTTCATCGAGCCGTTTATGGACATGGTCCCGGACACGCTGGCGGCGAACGTGGGCGTGGTCGAGGGCAAGTCGTTCACCGCGGCGCTGAAGGTGGACGCAGCGAAGCTGTACGGCTTCACCTTCAAGGTGACGTATGACCCGGCCTACCTCACGCTAAACGGCGCGCCGACGTTCCTGGCGCCGTGGGCGGGGCGGTGCGCAGACTTGCTGGACCCCCCGGTGGCTGGGGTCCTGTCCTATCGTTGTCAGCTCCTCGACCCGACCCCTGCGGTGGACGCGACCGCGGGCACGGTCGCCACCTTGAACTTCACGGTGGCGGGAGGAAGCGCCGACGGTCCGTGGACGAGCTATATCGATATTTCGCACCTGGCGGCGGACACGAGCGCGGCCGCGGTGGGCGGCTCGAAGATTTTCGTGAACAATGCGGGCTTCGGCGCCCCAAGCGCGGCTGGCCGTCTGATCACGGACGACAACGACGGCTCGGTCACGATCACGGGGATCAGCCAGTACAAGGGGTTCGTCGACCTGCAGGGCCGGACGACCGAGGCGGGCGCGACGGTTTCCGTGTGGAACCAGGCGCTCAAGGCGGGCGCGACGCAGCATGCGGAGGCCACGAGCGCGGCGAGCGGCGCGTATACGACGAGCTATGTCGGGCCGCAGGTGATGACGGTGGGGACGCCGTACTGGCTGCTAATCGACCGGCGGCTGTTCCTGGCGACGACCGCGAGCGCATCGACGAGCTATGACCACAGCAAGGCGCTGGCGAACCGGCCGGCGACGATGCTGGCGACGGTGGTGCTGTTGGGCGGGGACGCAACCAACGACGAAGTGATCGACGTCGACGACGCGAGCTGCATTGGCGGCAGTTATGCTGCGGCGCCGGTCGTCTGCGGAACGACGGGCACGAGCGACGTGAACGAAGACGGCGCAGTCGACATTTTGGACCTGTCGCTAATGGGCGGCAACTACAACAAGACTGCATCGACGTGGACGCCCTGATGAGTTAGCCGGCGGCCGCTGCCGGGCGGCTGCGGCCGGGAGCGCGCGGGCGGCGGGGTCCCGGCCTGATGAGCAGAGCGTTTAAGGAGGGGAGACGGCGAAGAGACGGACTGAGCGCAGTTGTTGACAGTAGCAACTCGGCGTCCCGGCCGAGCTGCCCCGGAGGCGGCCGGGGAACATACTCAGGAGGAAAACCCTATGTCCCACTCGTTGCGACGAGTTATTGTTCTGGCATTTTGCGTGATGCTGCTGGCGGTGGCAGTGGCGCCGCTCGCGTCGGCGGACGCGCCTACGGGTGAGCGCGAGCCATACAGCCTGCCGACGAGCAGCGCGGCGGTGGCGGCGGAAGCAGCCATGCCGGCTGCGGGCACGCTCTCTGAGGCCTGGGTGTCCCCTACCGGCGACGATACGGCAGGGACGGGATCTCAGAGCGCTCCCTTCAAGACCATTCAGAAGGGCCTTGATGAAGTCGCAGCCGACGGAACTGTGTACGTCTATCCGGGAACGTACAATGAGACAGCGGCTAATCGTGTCATCTTCAATGGCGGCACGTACACCTTCGGCCTGTTCATGGCGACGAACGGGGTGACGCTGCAGGGCGTGAAGGCGGACGGCAGCCCGATTACGGCATACACGGATGTGGCGACTACCATCACCACGAACGCGACGAACAACTTTGGCCACAGCGGCATCTGGGTCGAAGCGGATGATGTCACGATCGCAGGCTTAGGCATCGACCGGAACATTCCGGGCGACAACAAGACGATCGAAGTCGTCGGGAACAACTTCACGCTCAAGGCCAGCACGGTCACGGTGCCGGATGGCTGGGGTTCCGTCTATATCAACGACTGGCGTTACAACGCGGCTACGAACACTTCGTACCTCACCAAGTACACCATCGACGGCAACTGGATTAAGGACGGGAGCAGCGTCGATGTGGGCGATGGCGCAGGCTACACCGGCGCGGCGGCGGATCGCAAGATCACCAACAACAAGTTTGACTGCCTGCCGGGTGCCTACTGGCCGGTCGTCAGCTTCAACGGCGTGAATCTGTCGGTCGGGTGGTTTAACAACCCAGTCGGCGGCGCGACGATTGCGGGCAACGACTTTAGCGGCTGCGAGCAATACATCCGGGCGCGTGGCACGTACGATGCGGCTTCCTTCGATTGGGCCGCCTACTGGACTGGCAACACGTTTGACAAGGCTGTCCTTGCCACCACCGACGGCAATCCCGCTAGTGTGCGCACGTACGCGTACAACGACTGGGTCGATGTGCGCCGCATCGGCGGCACGATTCAGAAGGCCCACAGCGCTGACTGCGCCGGCGCCGACTGCAACGGCGAAGTGGACAATGCGCAGGCGGGCGACACGGTGCTGGTTAAGGCCGGCGCGTATGCGGCGGAAAGCCTGACCCTCAACAAGGCGCTCTCCCTCGTCGGGCCGCAGAAGGACGTTGCGGTGAGCGGCCGGACCCCCGGTGGTAGCGCAGAAGCGACGATCACGGGGCAAGCGACGCTCGAGGCGGCCAACGTGACCATTAACGGCTTCACGTTGACGAACCCGGGCGCCGCTTACGCGGTCGTGGTGAATCCTGCGGCGACAGACACGACGATCAAGCACAACCTTATCGACAACGTCGGAAGTCCGTCCTTCACCCCGAACGTCCATGCGATCATCGCATCGAACGGCGCGGACGGGCTGCAGGTGCTCAACAACCGCTTCAGCAACATTAGCGCGGGCGCATACAGCCTCTCCGCCGTCGGCATCCTTGATTCGGGTGCCTCGAACAGCAGCACGGGTCTCGTCGTGAGCGGCAACACGTTCACCGGCATCGCCAGCGCGACCAAGGGCGGCTACGGCGTCATCCTGAACAACAAGATCGGCGCCCCCGGCGCGCAGATCACGAACAACTCGTTTAGCAATATCACCGGTGGATGGGTCCACGCCGTGGGCCTGGAGACTAAGACGCCGAACGCGGTTGTCACCGGAAACACGTTCACCGGGCTTGCAGCCACCGGCATGGATGAGTCAGCCGTGTTCTTCGAGAAGAACGCTGACGGCGCGTCCGTCACGGTTCAAGGCAACCAGTTCAACGGCAGCGGCTACTACGGCGTTGCCATTCACCCGAACGATCTTCCCGGCGGCAGCAACGGTTTGAGCTACACCGTGACTGCTGAGAATAACTGGTGGGGTTCGGCGTGCGGGCCTTCGTCCTCCGTCGTAAACGTGGGACCGAATGTCGATTACACGCCCTTCTGGCTGACTCCTACCGGTGTGGCGCCGATCATCCCGCCTGCCATCACGGATGGCATGAGCGCTTCCGACCAGTGCCTCGTGATCAACTCGGCGAGGCCCGAAAGCCCAGTCAACTACCCGGAGGGCGGCGCGATGCCCGGCGGTGTGATCATCACCAACGACGGCGTGACGATCAACCTGAACGGGGCGACGATCGGCGCGGGCTCGCCGGCGTTCACGATCGACGCGGACGACGTGACGGTGAACGGCCCCGGCATCTACGACGGCAACGGGACGGACCCGGGCGTGCTCGTCAAGACGGGCGCGGACAACTTCACGCTGAACGGCGTGGAGCTCAAGAACTGGGCGGACGGCGTGCTCCTCGAGGGCAGCCACGAGTCGCTGAAGCTGGTGAACAACTGGCTGCACGACAACGCGACTGGCTTCCGCTTCAACAGCGCGACGGCGTTGACCGGCGTCGTGACGATCAACGGCAACCTGTTCAACGCCAACAGCGGCGCCGGCATCCAGAATGACAGCACGCCCACCATCCCTGCCGAGTACAACTCGTGGGGCAACATCGGCGGGGCGGCTGCGGGCGACGGCATCGGCGGGAATGTGGACGCGGCGCCGTTCACCTTTGTCGAGGTCTACACCGACGCGGCTGTGACGGCGAAGGACGTCGAGGAAGGCGAGACCTTCACGGTGCAGGTGCTGGCGGATGCGGCGGGGATGTACGCGGTGCAGTACCGCCTCACGTACGACCCGACGCTGCTGCAGGTCCAGACTCCGGTCGCCAATGGTGTGTTCGGCGACTGTACGGTCAACACGGCAACGGCGGGCGTGATTACGTCCTACTGCGCAAAGCTGGACGGCACCGCCGATGTGAACGCGACGGGCGCGGTGGTCAACACGATCACGTTCAAGGTCCAGCCGGATGCCACTCATGCGGGCGAAGACTCCTGGGTCACGTACCTTGATCTCGTCCACGACGACGGCCTGGCGGGCGCGGCGCGCGACGGCATCAAGGCGTGGGTGAACAACGCGGGCTTCGGCGATCCGTCCTCGGCGACGAAGGACATCACG
>JALOOB010000315.1 GCA_025454635.1 Anaerolineae bacterium | reverse complement strand
CGGAGTTGAGCGGGGGGCAGGCCAAGTTGGTCGGGCTGGCGCGGCTGATCGTGTGGGCGCCGGACGTCCTTCTGCTGGACGAGCCGGACAACCATCTTGACCTCGACGGCAAGGCGCGGGTGGAGAAGCTGGTTCGGGGGTATGCGGGGACGGTGGTAATCGTCTCGCACGACCGGTATCTGCTCGACGAGACGGTGGGGCGGATCGCGGAGCTGGAGCGCGGGCAGATCACGGTGTGGCCGGGCACGTACTCGAACTATGCGATCAACAAGCAGCTGGCGATGCTGCGGCAGGAGCAGCTTTACCGGGCGCAACAAAAGCGCATCACGCAGATCGAGACGGCGATCAAGCGGTTTGAGGAGGCCGCGGCGTTCACGCAGGATGAGCGCCACGCGCGGCAGGCGCGGCACCGCCACAAGATGCTCGAACGGATGGATAAGATCGAGCGGCCGCAAGAGGCGAGCCGGATGCGGCTGGAACTGGGCGGCTGGCGGGGCAGCAACAAGGTGCTGGACGCGCAGCGGGTGGACAAGTGGTTCGAGGACCCGGAAACGGGCGAACTGCGGGTGGTGCTCGAAGGGGTGAGCTTCCAGGCGTGGCACGGCGAGCGCGTGGGGCTGGTAGGGCCGAACGGCGCAGGGAAGTCGGTGTTGTTCCGGTGCATTCTGGGCGCGGCTCTGGAGGCGGGGAACCTGCCTGTGGCGCTGGCCCATGCGGGGGCGAGCGCCGATGCGGCGGGAGACGGCGCAGCGCGCGCGCTGTTCGAGCGGCCGGACGGCGGGGCCATCAAGCTGGGTCCGAGCGTGAAGATCGGCTATTACGCGCAGCAGCACGAGACGCTGCACCCGGAGTGGACGCTGACGCAGGAGATCCGCGATGCGCGGCCGATGTACGAGACGGATGCGGTGGCGATCCTGCAGAGGTTCCTGTTCGACTACTACGCCGCGCAGAAGCAGGTGCGGCACCTGAGCGGGGGCGAGCGGAGCCGGCTGCAACTGGCGAAGCTGATGCTTTCGGACGTGAACTTCCTGATGCTCGACGAGCCGACGAACAACCTGGACATTCCGTCGGCGGAGGTGCTGGAAGAGGCGCTGGAGGAGTTCAACGGGACGGTGCTGGTGATCTCGCACGACCGGTATTTCCTCGACCGGATCGTCGACCGGGTGGTGGCGCTGGACGGGGGCGCGGCGCGGGAGATCATCGGCGGCTACTCGGACTATGTGGGTTGACGGGGCGCTCTGTCAACGCAGGTCGACGCGGACGCCGAAGACGCTCTCAAACCAGCGCGCTTTTTTCTGCCCGGCGAGGCGTTCTTCCTCGTCGTTCGTGCCGGGGTCGAGCGCGACGACGAGGCGGCTGCCGTCGAGGGTGACGCGCAAGTCCCTGACTGCGTCGGTGTGGCTGCGATCGAGGCCGTCGGCGAAGCGGAGGATGGCGCCGAGTTGCGTGACCATGCGCTGATCCTTCGACGAGAGGCTCGCCAGGGCTTCATGACGCGCGGGGTCGGCGGTGGCGCCGCGATGGTAGCGCGCGACGAGCGCGATGAGGTTGAGGTCGCGCTTTGAGACGCCGGGAATCTTCTCGCCGGTGATGAGCCGGTAAGCGGTTTTGTGGTGATCTTCGTAGCCTTCCGTGTACCCAATGTCGTGGAGGATGGCCGCGCAGGAGAGGATCTCGCGAGGGGTGAGGGCCTTCTCGCCGTCCGGCGGGGTCTCGTTCATGCGGTGCAGGCCGACGCGCGCGGTCTCGTCGAACAGGCGGAGGGCGAGCCGCTCGTCCTGGAGCGAATGCTCTTCCTCGAAGTCATATTTGCGCGCGAGGGTCAGCATCTTGTCGCGCATCTGCCGTCCTTGTGGTTAAGAAGTCTTTACTTTGTACACTGTTTTCGCCACTCCGTCAACAGCCGTTTAGCGGGAATAGGATCACCCGATTTTTGGCGCTTGCCGGGCTTGCCTAACCGTGCTATCCTACGCGTCCCAATTCCACGCGAAAGCAGGTCCATGATCACCGGCACCCTAATCAACGTCGCAACCGTCGTCGCCGGCGGATTGCTTGGCACCGTGCTCGGCAACCGCCTGCCGGAGAAGATGCGCACCACCGTCCTGCACGGATTGGGGTTGATCACGCTGACCATCGGCGTGACGATGGCGATCGGCACGAAGAACGTGCTGATCCCGCTGTTCAGCATCCTGATTGGCGGCATCCTCGGGGAACTTCTGCGGATCGAGGATGCGTTAGAGCGAGTAGGGAAGTGGAGCGAGGCGCGGCTGGGCGCGCTGTTCGGCGGCGACCAGAACACCTTTGCGCAGGGCTTCATCACCGCCAGCCTGGTCTTTTGCGTCGGCCCGATGACCATCCTCGGCTCAATCCAGGACGGACTGATGGGCGACTACACGCTGCTGGCCGTTAAGTCGCTGATGGACGGATTTGCGGCGATGGCGCTGGCTGCGACGCTCGGCGCGGGGGTCATCCTTTCGGCGGTCACGATCTTCGCGTACCAGGGGCTGTTGAGCGTGGCGGCTGGGCTGTTCGGGAGCGCGCTCGGCGGGGTGACGAGCGAGACGGCGTGGGTGGTGGAGATGACGGCGACGGGCGGGGTGGTGATCCTGAGCATCGCGTTCATCCTGCTCGACATCAAGCGCATCCGGGCGGCGAATCTGCTGCCGGCGGTGTTTATCGCGCCGTTGATCGTCGTGGCGCTGACCCTGCTTGGGGTGGCCTATTGACGCGGGTGACCTGGCGACGTAACTGAAGTAGCGATGGCTGAGCCGTTCCTGGTCGTGTTTGCCGGAGCGCCGGGGGTGGGCAAATCAACGCTCGCCCGCGCGGTCGCGCGCGAGCTGCCGGCTGCGTATCTCGACAAGGACACGATCAAGGACGCAGCGCTGGCGCTCGGCCGCGAGATCAAGGTCGAGAATATCAACCAGTACGCGAGCGCGCTGTCGTACACGCTGCTGATCCCGATCGCGCGCGACAACCTGACGCTCGGCATGCATGTGATCATCGATAGCCCGGCCGGCTATCGCTCGTTTCAGGAAGCGGTGGAGGAACTGGTGCGCGCGGTCAAGGTGCGTTTCAAGCTGATCGAGTGCATCACGACGGACGACGCGCTGCTGCGCGAGCGGATCGAGCGCCGGGCGCCGGAGATGGCCGAGCACCGGGTGCGCGACTGGGACCAGTACCAACAGGCGCGCGAGCGCATGGAGCGGCTGAGCGGCCCGCGGCTCGTGGTCGACACGGCCGAGACCATCCAGACGAACCTGAGGAAGATCATGAGCGCTCTGGGCGCGGAGGAAGCTCCGGCGCCAAGCGTTGAGGATACGGAGGAAGGCTGATGCCCATCATCCAAGCCGTGCTGTTTGATCTCGGCGGCACCCTGCTCCATTACGAGCATCCGCCGGAGAAGAGTTTTGAGGCCGTAGGCGGCCAGGCGCTGCGCGCGTTTCTGAAGGTGGCGATGCAGGCCGGGGTTAAGGTGAGCGACCCCGAGCTGGCGCTGCGCGCGGTGGCGCGCATGGCGGCCGCGCTGGAAGCGAAGGCGAAGCGGACGCATTACAGCAACCAAGCGGAGACGGTGGTGCGCGAGGGGCTGGAGGCGGTGGGCGTGCGCGTGCCGGAGGGCGTTTTCGACAAGGCGATGGCCGCGTATTACGAGGTGATCTCCGCGGCGGTCGAGCCGGTAGAGGGGGACGCGGCGGGGGTGCTGCGGCGGCTGGCAGACCAGGGGCGGCTGCTCGGGGTGGTGTCCAATACGCTGTGGGCGCCGGAAGTGCACGACGCGGACCTGGAGCGGTTCGGGATGCTGGAACACCTGCCGGTGCGGGTGTACTCGAGCCGGGCGGGCTACGTGAAGCCGGACGAGCGGATTTTCCGGCAGGCGCTGGACCGCTTCGATGTTGCGCCGGCGGAGGCGGTCTTTGTCGGGGACAAGATCGCGGTGGATGTGGCCGGGCCGCAGAAGATCGGGATGCGCGCGATTCTGGTGAAGTGCCCGTGGCGCGAGGAGGAGAGCGGGGATGCGGCGCCGGACGCGCGCGTCGACTCGCTCGACGAACTGCCTGCGCTGCTGGACGCGTGGGACAAGGCGATTGAACGGCAGGTGACGCCCGCGGCGGGGTGAGACGATCTTTTGCCACAGAGGACACGGAGGGCGCAGGGGTAGCGCAAGTTGCCAAACTTGCGCTACTGCGGCAAGCGACTACATAGCAGGGCGCGCCGCTTTCCGGTTGCGTAGCGCGCGCGCAAGCGCGGCGACGGCGACCACGGCTAACACCACGAAACTCCCCACGACGAACACCCACTTGATTGGCGTGAAGATGGTCGCGAGCAGGTCGACGACCGGCGTCTGCGCGGGGTAGCGCGCCATGACGATGGACGCGCAGATGTTTTCCAGGTAGTCGAAGAGC
>JALOOB010000052.1 GCA_025454635.1 Anaerolineae bacterium | reverse complement strand
CACCCACCGCGCGCTCGCGCCGCAGTTGCCGTCCAACGGCGCCGGCGCCCGCACGCTGCTGGTCCTCGACGCCACTCCCACCCAAACGGCCGCGCCCGCGCGGGCAAGCGAAAAGCCCGGTCGCAGCGCGACGCTCGACGACGTCGCGTATGTCATCTACACATCCGGCTCGTCGGGCCTGCCGAAGGGCGCCGCGCTTACCCATCGCGGCCTCAGCAACCTCGCCGCGGCGCAAGCCTCCGCCTTCGCGCTGACACCATCCGACCGTATCCTCCAGTTCAGCCGCCTCAGCGGGCGCGACGCTCTGCCTCGCGGAGCCGGACACGCTGGCCTCGCCGCATGCGCTCGCCGCGTTGCTGCGCCACTCGGCCATCACGGTCGCCACGCTCCCGCCGGTCATGCTCGCCGCACTGCCCGCGGGCGATTATCCCGAGCTTCGCGCGGTCATCGCTGCCGGCGAACGCTGCCCTGCCGAAGTCGCTCGCCGCTGGCTGCGCGACGACCGGGCATTCTGGAACGCCTACGGCCCAACAGAGACGACGGTCTGCGCAACCTGGCATCGCCTCGCTCTCGACGACGCCGCTGAGCCGCCCATCGGCCGCCCGCTGCCCAATCTCGTCGTCCGCGTGCTCGACGAGCATCTCCAACCCGTTCCAATCGGCGTGCCGGGCGAGTTGTTCGTCGGCGGACCCGCGCTCGCGCTCGGCTACGTGAACCGCCCCGACCTCACCGCCGACCGCTTCATCCCCGACCCGTTCATTGCGGATAACAGCTCGAAGATTGAAGACGTCCCCGTCCAGCCCAATCTTCAATCTTCCATCTTCAATCTTCCATCCACGCCAACCTTCGGTTGCGCGCCAATCTACGGTTGGCGCATGTACCGCACCGGCGACCGCGTTCGCTGGCGCGAGGACGGCGCGCTCATCTTCGTCGACCGCCTCGACGAGCAGGTCAAGATTCGCGGCTTCCGGGTCGAGTTGGGCGAGATCGAGGCGCGGCTGGCAGCGCACGAGCAGGTGGCCGAGGCAGCGGTCGTCGCCGTTCCCGCGCTGAATGGCCACGCCACGAGCGCGCTGGCGCTTGTGGCGTACGTCCGGGCCGACGAACTAGTCGCCCCCGCCTCGTTTGCAGACGACTTGCGCGGCTTCCTGGGCCGCGCCCTTCCCGACTACATGGTGCCCGCTGCGTTCTGCTTCCTCGACGCCTTCCCGCTCACGCCGAGCGGGAAAATCGACCGTCGCGCCCTCGTCGCGCGCGGCTGGCCCCACTTTGCGGCGGACGACGCGCCTGCGGGCGAGTTCTCCCCGGCCGAGGCCGCGCTGGCCGGCATCTGGGCGCGCGTGCTCAGTCTCCCTGCCGTCCGCCCCACCGACAACTTCTTCGCGCTCGGCGGCGACTCCATCCTGGCGATGGAGGTCACGACGCGGGCGCGCGAAGCAGGCTTGTCCTTCCCCGTGCGCCGCATCTTCGAGACGCGCAACCTGGCCGAACTCGCGGCCAGCGCGCAGGTGGCGCCCGATGCGCGCGCGCCGCGCCCCGCCGACCCGGCCGAATCCGGCGCGCCCTTCCCGCTCACCCCGATTCAGCAGTGGTTCCTCGAGCTTGACCTGCCTGAGCCGGACCACTGGAATCAGTCCGCCCTGCTCGAAGTCAGCCAGCTCCGGGTCGAGTGCTTGCAGCTCGCCCTTAACGCCCTACTAGCGCGGCATGATGCGCTCCGCCTCCGACTGGAGCGGAACGCCGACGGGGGGTGGTCGCAGCGCGTTGTCCCGCTCGCCGCGGAGTCGCTGCTCACGGTCGTCGACCTGAGCGACGCGCCCGCTGACGAGCGAGCTTCCGAGATGCGCCGCCACGGCGAAGCGCTCCAGCGCAGGCTCAGCCTCGCCGGCGGCCGCCTTTTCGCCGCCGCCTATTTCCACGCGGCCGACGAGCCGCGCGCCCATCTCTTCATCGTCGCCCACCACTGGGCGGTCGACGCGGTGTCCTGGCGTGTGTTGCTCGAGGATTTGCGGGACGCATATATTCAAGCCGTAGCTACTGGTGTGGTACAATTCGGCCCAGGGACAACGACATTCCGGGAATGGGTTGCCCACCTGAGCGTATACGCCCGTTCCCCGCAAGTCCTGGCCGAAGCCGCCTACTGGCAGGCGACTGACCGCGCCAATGCGCTGTTGCCTGCGCCCCTCCCGCCGTCCGAGGGCCTTTCCATCCAAGACACGCTTGACCGCGGCGAAGCGCGCGCCGAAACGCTGCGTGCCCGGCTGCCGGCGGGAGCAACGCGCGATCTGGTGCGCGGCGCTGCGCTGACCTTCGGCGCGGACGCGCGCGACGCGCTGGTCACCGCGCTCGCGCAGGCGTGGCAGCATGTGACTGGCGAGCGCGAGCTGCGGGTCGCGCTGGAGGGGCACGGCCGCCGCGAGGAGTTATTCGCGGGAGTGGATTTGACCCGTACAGTTGGTTGGTTTACAACGCTCTATCCGCTGCGTATCTGCCTCCAGGCGCCGGACGAGTCGCCGCTTGCCGCGCTGGCTGCGGTGAAGGAGCAGTTGCGCGCAACCCTCCACGGGGGGCTCAGCTACGGCTTGCTCCGCTACGGGTTAGCAGGAGATCCGGAAGCGGCCAACGCGCTTGCCGCCGCGGCGCAGCCGGTCATCAGCTTTAACTACCTCGGCCAAGTCCAGGCCGAGGCAGGCCACGCGCCCGAAGGGCCGGCCTTCCGAGTCCTCGACGAACGACTTGGCGCGTCGCGCAGCCCGCAGGGACTGCGCCCCTTCGCCATCGAGGTCACCGCGCAGGCCCAGGACGGCGAGATGGTCGTCGAATGGACCGGCTCGGTTGACGCCGAAGCGCGGCGGCTGACCGAAGCCCTCGCCACAGCGCACCTGGCCGCGCTGGAAGAAATCGCCCGCGCCTGCTCGGCTGCCGCGGCCGGCGCCCAAATTCACTACACGCCTTCCGACTTTCCCGATGCCGGGTTGAGCCAGTCGGAGGTCGATGCTCTTATCGATGAACTCGAAGACACCCCCGGACAGCGCGTCCACGACGCGCCGGCGGGTGATGGACTGGATGGGGTCGGATGACGGGAACTGACAGCGCCACGGCGCAGGCAAGCGCGCGCGACACAAAGCGCAACATCGAGAATGCCTACCTTCTCTCGCCCATGCAGCAGGGCATGCTGTTCCACAGCCTCTACGCGCCGGAGAGCGGCGTCTACTTCGAGCAGTTGACCGCCACCCTCGCCGGCGATCTCCGCGTGGAGGCCTTCAAGCGGGCCTGGCAGCAAGTTGCCGACAGACACGCGATCCTCCGCACCGCATTCGCCTGGAAGCGCCAGGAAAAGCCGGTCCAGGCCGTGTACAAGGAGCTCACCCTGCCCGTCGAGGTCATCGACTGGCGCGAGTTTGACCCCGAGGAGCAGGAGCGCCTGCTGCAAGAGCGGCTCGCCGCCGAGCGCGCGCGCGGCTTCGATCTCAGTAAAGCGCCGCTCATGCGCCTGCTGCTGATCCGCACCGGCGAGGCCGAGCACCGGTTCGTCTGGAGCCACCACCACATCCTGATGGACGGCTGGTCGCTGCCCATCATCCTCAAAGAGGTGTTCACGCTATACGAAGCCTTCGCCAAGGGCGCGACGGTCCAGCTTCCACCAAGCCGGCCCTACCGCGACTACATCGCGTGGCTGCAGGCCCGCGACATGGCTGCGGCCGAGACATACTGGCGGCAGGCGCTCACCGGGTTCACCTCTCCCACTCAGATAAATGTGGCTCGCACGGCGACATCGCCCGAATCCGGTTCGGCCGAGTTGGAGTTGCGGCTCCCCGCGGGTGAGACGCAACGCGTCAACGCCCTGGCGCGCAGCGCAGGTGTGACGACGAGCACAGTGTTGCAGGCCGCGTGGTCGATTCTCCTCAGCCGGTACAGCGGCGACGAAGACGTCATGTTCGGCGTGACCGTTTCCGGCCGCCCCGAGTCCCTGCCCGGCGCGGAGGCAATGGTGGGACTCTTCATCAACACGCTCCCGATGCGCGCGCAGGTGCGGCCCGACGCCCCGCTCACCGAGTGGCTGCGCGAATTCCAGACCCGCGCCGCCGAGATGCGCCAGTACGAGTACTCGCCGCTTGTTAGCGTCCAGGCGTGGAGCGAAGTCCCCCGCGATAAGGCGCTGTTCGAAACCATCATGGTGTTCGAGAACTACCCGGTCGACGCGGCGCTGCGCGAGCAGATGCTTCCCGGGCGGTCGAGCAGCTTGAGCATCCGGGACGTCCGCTCGTTCGAACAAACCAATTTCCCGCTCACGCTGGTCTCCGGCCCCGGCAGCGAGCTCAGCTTGAAGATCTCCTACGCTCGCGACCGCTTCGACGGCTCGGCGATCGAGCGGATGCTCGGGCACCTCGCGAGCTTGCTGCTGGACATGGCCGCGCGTCCGCAGGCGGCCCTGTCCGAGCTCGCAATGCTCGACGCGGAGGAACGCCGGCGCATCGTCGAGGAGTGGAACGCGACCGCGCAGGACTTCGGCGCAGCGGAGTCGACGCTGGGCGAAGCCTTCGAGGCTCAGGTTCGCGCGACGCCGAATGCTCCCGCGCTGATGGCGGAAGGCGAAACCCTCACCTACGCCGAACTCAATCGCCGCGCGAACGCGCTCGCGCAGCGGTTGCGCGCTGCCGGCGCGGGCCCGGAAAAGCTCGTCGGATTGCACCTCGAACGCTCGCCCGAGATGGTCGTCGCCCTGCTCGCCACGCTCAAGGCCGGCGCAGCCTACCTTCCGCTCGACCCGGATTACCCTGCCGAACGCCTCGTATTCATGCTGGCCGACTCGGGCGCTGCCGTCCTCCTGACTCAGTCGCACCTCGTCGGCCAGATCGACGCGCAGGTCCCGAGCGTCCTCGTCGTCGACACGCTGGCGCTCGACGGTGCGGCGGAGGACTTCGTCAGCGGCGCCACCGCCGAAAACCTCGCCTATGTGATCTACACCAGCGGCTCGACCGGCGCGCCCAAGGGCGTCATGGTTGAGCACCGGAATGTGCTCAACCACGCTCGCGCACTCAGCGCTGAGTTGGGCATCGGCCCCGGCGACCGCATCCTCCAGTTCATTTCGCTGAGCTTCGACGCGGCGGGCGAGGAGTTCTACCCGGCCCTTCTCTCCGGCGCAACACTTGTGCTACCTGGCAGGGCGCAGGCGTTGATCGGCCCCGAACTCCCCGCCTTCTGCGAGCAGCATGGCGTCACGGTCCTGCACATGCCCGCAGCGGTCTGGCACAGCATCGTCGACGACCTCGTCGCCCGCGGCTTCCGCTGCGCCGCTCCCATTCGCCTGCTCACCCTCGGCGGCGACGCGCCTGATCCCGCACGGCTCGCCGCATTCGGGCAGTTGCTCGGCCAGGACATTCCGTTCGTCAACCTCTACGGTCCTACTGAAGCAACGATCACGACCACGCTCTACCGGACCACGACAGGCACTCGCGCAGCGCGCCTGCCCATCGGACGCCCGATTGACAACGCCCGCGTCTACGTTCTCGACAAGACAGGGCAACCCGCGCCCGTCGGCGTGCCTGGGGAAATCCACATCGGCGGCGCCGGCGTCGCCCGCGGCTACCTCAATCGCCCTGAGTTGACCGAGGAACGCTTCCTCCCGGACCCGTTCGCCAGCGCGGCGAACCCGGTTCGCCGGATGTATCGCACCGGCGACCTGGGGCGCTGGCTGCCCGATGGCAACCTCGAATTTCTCGGCCGGGCGGACAATCAGGTCAAGATTCGCGGCTTCCGGGTGGAGCCGGGCGAGATCGAGGCCGCTCTCAAGCGCGAACCCGGTGTGCGCGAGGCCGTCGTGTTGCCTTGGGAAGCCGGCGCGGCCGGTAAGCGCCTGGTTGCTTACTTTGTGCCGGCCAAAGGCGCAGAGCTCGACCCGGCTGCGCTGCGCGCATCCCTCCGCGGGCGTCTGCCCGAACACATGATCCCGAGCGCCTTCGTGTCCCTCACCGCGCTGCCGCTCACCACGTCCGGCAAGCTCGACCTCGCCGCGCTAAAGAGTGTCACCACCGCCGAGTTGGAGGACCTCTCGCTCGGGAGCGTAGCGTATGAAGCCCCCCGCACCCCCGACGAAGAACTGCTTGCCGGCATCTTCGGCCAGATCGTTGGCGCAAGCCGCGTCGGTGTGACCGACAACTTCTTCGACCTCGGCGGCCACTCCTTGCTCGCCATGCGTCTCGCTTCGCAGGTGCGCGCTGTGTTCGGCGTCGAGTTACCGCTCCGCGCGCTCTTCGAGAACCCGACCGTCAGCGGCATGGCCGCGCAGATTGCCGCGGCCCGCAGCGACGAAGCCACCGTGCCCGCGCCACCCATCGCGCCCGCGCCCCGCCCGGACAACCCCGCCGACGGGCTCCCGCTCTCGTTCGCGCAGCAGCGCCTCTGGTTCCTCGACCAACTTGAGCCGGGCAACCTCTTCTATAACATCCCGACGGTGCTCCGGCTGCGCGGCCGGCTCGACGTCCCCGCGCTCACGGACGCGCTGAACGAGGTCGTTCGCCGCCACGAGGTGCTGCGAACGACCTTCGCTGCCAAGGGCGGCGTGCCACGGCAGATCATCGCGCCTGCGCTCACAGTCGACGTGCCCGTCACCGACCTCAGCGGCGAACCCGCCGAGGTCCGCGAGCCGCGCGCGCTTGAGCTCGCGCGCGAGGAAATTCGTCGTCCGTTCGACCTCGCCGCCGGACCGCTGCTCCGCACGCGCCTGATCCGTCTTGCTGATAACGAGTTCATCGCGGTGCTCACTATCCACCACATCGTCGCGGACGGCTGGTCGATGGGCGTGCTCGTCGCCGAGTTGGCGAACCTCTACGAGGCGCGAACCAGCGGCGGGGTGAATCTATCGCCACTGCCCCCCCTGCCGGTCCAGTACGCCGATTACGCCATGTGGCAGCGCGCCTGGCTCGAGGGAACGTCCGGGCAGCGTATGGGCGACGAGTCGCTGTCCGCGGACGCCACCGCCGGCAACGCCGCCTCCCCCCTTGAACGACAGCTCGACTACTGGAAGAAACAACTCGCCGGTGCGCCCGCGCTGCTCGACCTGCCGACCGACCGACCGCGGCCTGCGATCCAATCAAGCCGCGGCAGCACCTATCTCTTCCGCTTCACGCCCGAGCTCTCCGCGGCGCTTGCCGCGCTGAGCCAGGCCGAGAGCGTCACCCTCTTTATAACCCTGCTCGCGGGTTACCAGTCCCTCCTTGCGCGCTACTCCGGCCAGAGTGACGTCGTCGTCGGTTCCGCGCTCGCCAACCGCCAGCGCGCGGAGGTCGAGCCGCTTATCGGCTTCTTCGTCAACACGCTCGTCTTCCGCACGCGCTTCGCCGGCAACCCGACATTCAAGGAACTGCTCGCCCGTGCGCGCGAGACCGCGCTCGGCGCCTACGCGCACCAGGACGTGCCCTTCGAGATGCTCGTCGACGCCCTCATGCGGGAAGGCATCCAGCCGGAGCGCAGCCTCAGCCACTCCCCGCTCTTCCAGGCCGCGCTCTCGCTCCAGAACATCCCCATGCCCGTCCGCGAGCTGCCCGGCCTTACGCTGGAGCCGGTGAACGTCGACAAGGGCATCGCCGGCTTCGACATGTTGCTTCAGGTCACCGAGACGCCCGAGGGGCTCGCCTGCGCGTGGGAATACAACTCCGACCTCTTCGACGCGACCACCATCGAGCGCATGGCCGGCCACCTCCAGACGCTCTTCGCCGCGGCCGTCGCCGATCCTGCGCAGCCGGTGGCGGCCCTGCCGTTGCTCACCGAGTCGGAACGGCATACGATGCTGGTCGAGTGGAACAACACCGGCACGTTGTGGGATCTCGAGCGGACCTTCCACGGCCTCTTCGAGCAACACGCCGCCCGCATCCCTGGCGCGCTCGCGGCGATCTTTGCGCTCCCCGGCGGAGGCCCGGTCCATTCGCTCACCTACGCCGAGCTTGACCGCCGCGCCAACCAGGTAGCGCGCCATCTGCTCAGCCTCGGCGTCAAAAAGGGCGCGCTCGTCGGCATTTCGACCGAACGCTCGCTCGAAATGGTCACCGGCATCCTCGGCATCCTGAAGGCCGGCGCGGCCTATCTGCCGCTCGACCCGACCTACCCCCCCGACCGCCTGTCGTTCATGCTGGCCGATTCCGGCGTGGTCGCGCTGCTCACGCAAAGCCACCTCGTCGAGCGGTTGCCGCTGGCCGGCTTCTCCGCGCCCGTCATCCGGCTCGACTTCGGTTCCGATGCCGGCGACTGGCCCGCCATCGCCGCGCATCCCGACAACCCGCTCGCGGTCAGCCTGTCCGCCTCCGACCTGGCGTATTGTATCTACACCTCCGGCTCGACCGGCCGCCCAAAGGGCGTGCTCGTCCGTCATCGTGGCATGATTAACCTGGCCGAGGTCCACCACCGCGAATTTGACATGCGCGAGGGCAAGCGCGTCCTCCAGTTCTCGCCGTTCTCGTTCGACGCCTCCGTCTGGGAAACCGTCATGGCGCTCGGCAACGGCGCCACCCTCGTCCTCACGCGGCAGGAGACGCTCGCCTCCGGCCCCGAGTTGCTCCGTCTCCTCCAGGAGCAGCGCGTGACCACCGTCACGCTGCCCCCCTCCCTGCTCTCGATTCTCAGCCCCTCCGCGGCCGGGGCCGGTTCTTTGCCAGATCTCGACACGGTCATCGCAGCGGGCGAGCGGTGCGTCGACGAAATCGTCCGCGCGTGGGCGCATCCTGAGCGGAGCGGCAGCGGAGTCGAAGGAGGCAGAAAGTTCTTTAACGCCTACGGCCCCACCGAGACCACCGTGTGCGCCACCATGCACCTGTGCGATCCGGCGATTGACTGGCCGTTCGGCGGCCCGCCCATTGGCAAAGCCCTGGCCAACTTCCAGCTTTACGTCGCCGGCGACGCCGGAGCGGGTCTGCAGCCGCAGCCGGTCGGCGTGCCCGGTGAGTTGCTCGTCGGCGGACCGTCGCTCGCGCAGGGCTATCTCAACCGTCCCGAGCTCACTGCCGAGCGCTTCATCCGCAACCCCTTCGCTCCACGTGACGGAAGCGTAGCGCTTCCGTCACGCGTGTACCGCACGGGCGACCTCGTCCGGTGGCTGCCCGACGGCAACCTCGAATTCCTCGGCCGCATCGACGACCAGGTCAAAGTGCGCGGCTTCCGCATCGAGTTGGGCGAGATCGAGTCGGTCCTGCGAGAACACCCGTCGGTCAGGGACGCGGTCGTTGCGGCCCGCGACAATGCGCTGATCGGCTACTACATCCCTGCCGATGCCGATACCTTCGAGTTACGCGCCGAGTTGCGCGCTCACCTGCGCGTCCGCCTGCCCGAATACATGGTCCCCTCCGCGCTCGTTGCGCTGGACGCGTTCCCGATCACCCCCGCCGGCAAGATCGACCGGCGCGCGCTCCCCGCGGCCGATCAGGCGCGCCGCGATGCCGCGGCCGAGTACGTCGCGCCGCGCACCGAGACCGAGGCAAAGCTCGCCGCAATGGCTGCGCAGTTGCTCAAACTGGAACGCGTCGGCGTGGCCGACAACTTCTTCGAGCTGGGCGGCCACTCGCTGCTCGCAACCCAGTTGATCTCGCGCATCCGCGACGAGTTTAAGGTCGACGCGCCGCTAAAGGCTCTCTTCGAACATCCGACGATCGCGGGGCTGGCCGCCGTCGTGGACGAAGGGCTGCAGAGACAGGCAGCCGAGCAGGCAAAAGTCGCGGACGCGCTCGCCATGGTGAAGGGTATGACGCCGGAACAGGTCAAGGCATTGCTGGCCGCCAGGAAAGCGCGCTCCGCCTCGGCGGAGCAGGGCGGAAAGGCCACGGGAGAATGACGGAGCTATTCGAAAACCTGGATAACATCGCCGGAGCCGACGCCCTGTCGCCGGAACAGCGCGAGTTGCTTGCGCTCTTGCTCGCTCGCGGCCCGAACAGCCCATCCACCGAGCGCAACGTCCCGACGGCCGCGCGCCCCTCTCTTTCGCCCAGCAGCGGCTCTGGTTCCTCGACCAGCTCACACCCGGCTCGGCGATGTACAACATCCCCTCCGCGGTTCGACTGACCGGGGAACTCAATATGCCGGCCTTTCACGGCGCGCTTCAGGCCGTCGTGGACCGCCATGAAGCGCTGCGCACCCGCTTCGCATCCGCAGGCGACGAACCGGTGCAGGTTATCGAGTCGGCCGTCCTGACCGACCTCTCCGCGCTCCCACGGCAGCAGGCGGAGGCAGAAGCCCGCCGCATCGCGGGGGAAGAGGCTCGCCGTCCGTTCGACCTCAGCGTGGCGCCGCTCCTGAATGCCCGCCTGCTGCGCATCGCCCCCGACGAGCACGCGCTCATCTTCTGCATGCATCACATCGTCTCGGACGGCTGGTCGGTCGGCGTACTAATCCGCGAGGTCAGCGCCCTCTACGGCGTGTTCTCCGCCCGCGGCGAACTCACCTCCGCGGAAGCCGCGTCGCTGGCCGGCCTATCCGAGTTGTCCGTTCAGTACGCGGATTTCGCCGCCTGGCAGCGCGAGCGTCTGCAGGGCGACGCGCTGGATGAGCAGCTTGCGTACTGGCGCCAGACGCTCGAAGGCGCACCCGCATTGCTGGAGTTGCCCTCCGACCGGCCCCGGCCCGCGGTGCAGACCTCCAATGGCGCGGTGGTCCCGCTGACCGTCGGCAAGCCGACTGCGGACGCCATACGCCGGCTCGCGCAGACCGAGGACGCCACACCGTTCTCGGCACTTCTGGCCGCGTTCCACCTGCTGCTGCACCGCTACTCCACGCAGGAAGACGTCTGCGTCGGCACGCCCATCGCCAACCGCACCCGAGTCGAGTTGGAGCCGCTCATCGGCTTCTTCGTCAACACACTCGTGATACGCGCCGCTTTCCCGGCGGGACTTACCTTCCGCCAGCTCGTCCGCCAGGTCGCGAGCACTGTGGTCGACGCGCAGGCGCACCAAGACGTGCAGTTCGAAATGCTCGTCGAGACGCTCCGCCCCCAGCGCGACATGAGCTACACGCCGCTCTTCCAGGCGATGTTCTCCTTCCAACAGGCATCTCCGCAGGCCGCGCGCCTGCCGGGGCTGGAGTTGTCCGCGCTGGATGCTTACGGGGGCGCCGCCAAGTTCGACCTGCTGCTCAACCTGGCCGAGGCGCCCGACGGGTTGGAGGCCGCGCTCGAATACAACACCGACCTCTTCGATCGATCCACCGCCGAACGCATGGCCGCGCATTTCGTCACCCTGATGACCGCGGCCGTTGCCCAGCCCGATGCGCCGATCGCCTCCCTGCCGCTCCTGACCGATGCCGAGCGCGATCTGATCCTCGACCGTTGGAACGCGACGGACGTCCCTATCGACACGAATGCGACCTTGGCCGAGCGGTTCAGCGCGCAGGCCAGGCGCGCGCCCAACGTCGAAGCGGTGGTTGCCGAGACGCGCGATGGCGCGGTCGAGAGCCTAACGTACGCGGAACTGGATGCCCGGTCGGATCGGCTCGCCGCGCGGCTGGCAGCGCTTGCCGTGGTCCCAGAGCAAGTTGTCGGCCTCATGCTCGAGCGCTCTGTCGACCTCATCACCGGCGTGGTGGGCATCTGGAAGGCGGGTGCAGCGTACGTGCCGCTCGATCCAGCCTATCCGACGGACCGACTGCGCCTAATGTTGACCGACTCCGGCGCGCGGGTGGTCGTCACCCAGCCTGACCTTGTCGACTCACCGGTACTCGCCGGTCTGCCCGAGGTCTCCGCGATTGCGGTCGATCAGGGACCCGCGGAGGCCGCGCTCGACACCTGTCCGGCCGGTCCCGACAATCTCGCCTACATCATCTACACTTCCGGCTCCACCGGCCGGCCCAAAGGCGTCGCGGTCACGCATCGCACTGCGCTCAACCTGGCCGGCGCGCTGCAAGAGGTAGCCTACAAGGAAGCAGCACCCGGGCCCCTGCGCATCAGCCTGAACGCGCCACTGTCGTTCGACGCATCCGTCCAGCAGCTCGTCATGCTCACTTTGGGCCACACGCTGGTCGTCATCCCCCAGGAGATCCGCGCGGACGCGCCTCGTCTGCTCGAGTTCATCCGCCGTCACCGCCTTGATCAGTTCGACTGCGTCCCTTCGCAACTCAAGCTCCTGTTGCAGGAAGGTCTGCTCGCGCCAGGTAAATGGACGCCTTCAATCTGCTTCCCCGGCGGCGAAGCGATCGACCCTGCCATGTGGGCGCAGTTGGCCGCCGCGCCCGCCACCCGTTTCTACAATATGTACGGCCCGACCGAGTGCACCGTCGACACGGTCACCATCGCCGCGGACGCTGCGCCCGACCGTCCGTCCATCGGCCGGCCTATGCCCAACACGCGCGCGTACGTCCTCGACGCGCTGCTTCAACCCGTGCCGGTCGGAGTTCCGGGCGAGTTGTTCCTCGGCGGTGCGCAGGTCGCTCGCGGCTACCTGGCGCGTCCAGAACTCACCGCCGAAAGATTCCTGCCCGATCCCTTCGCGCAGGGTGCCGGAAGTGGAGCGCCTCCGCCGCGCATGTATCGCACGGGCGATCGGGTCCGGTGGCTCCCGGACGGCCGTCTCGACTTCCTCGGCCGGGTCGACTTCCAGGTGAAGTTGCGCGGCTTCCGCATCGAGCTGGGGGAAATCGAAGAGGCGCTGCGACAGCACGCCGGGATCAGGGAAGCCGTCGTTCTCGTCCGCGAAGATGCGCCGGGCAACAAGCGACTGGTTGCCTACCTGGTCGCGCGTGACGGGCTTCGTCCGTCCGTGGCAGAACTACGGCGGCATCTTCTCGCCGGCCTGCCCGAATACATGGTGCCTTCCGCGTTCGTCTTCCTCGACGCGATGCCCCTGACGCCCAACGCGAAGATTGACCGGGCCTCGTTGCAGCGAGCGACGCTGCCCGCGCCCGATGCCGGCGAAGATGCTTACGTCGCCCCACGCACGCCGACAGAGGAAGTGCTGGCCGGAATTTGGGCCAGTCTGCTCGGAACCGCTCGCGTCGGCATCGAGGACAACTTCTTCGAGTTGGGCGGGCATTCGCTCTCTGCGACGCAGCTTGTCTCCCGCGTGCGCAACGCCCTCGACGTCGAGCTGCCTCTGCGCGCCCTGTTTGAGACGCCCACCGTCGCCGGCCTGGCCGCTACGGTCGACCGCCTGCGCGCCGAAGCGGCCGGCCTCGTGCCGCCCCCCATCAACCCGCTCCCCCGCGAACCCGACGCGGATGGCAACGTTCGCCTGCCCCTCTCCTTCGCGCAGCAGCGGCTCTGGTTCCTTGACCAATTGGAGCCGGGCGGCTCGCTCTACAACATACCGTCCGCCGTGCGCCTGAACGGGACGCTGGACCTCAAAGCGCTGCGCCGAACGTTCGAGGCGCTGGTCGTGCGGCACGAGTCGCTCCGCACCACATTCGAAACCGTCGACGGTAAGCCAATGCAGGTCATCGGTCCGCCTGCGCCCCTTGCGCTGCCGGTCGTTGACATCGGCGAGACGGGACTGGGGCTCGAAGAGGACGCGGTCACTCGATTCGCCGTCGAGGAAGCGCGCAAGCCTTTCGATCTCGCGCGCGGACCGTTGCTCCGGGCGATGCTGCTCCGCTTGTCCGACGCCGATCACGTCCTGCTGCTCACGATGCACCACATCATCTCCGATGGGTGGTCCACTGGCGTAGTCATCCGCGAATTTGCCCAACTCTACGCCGCGTTCGCCGCGGGCGACGAAGCCCCTCACCTCCCGTCGCTCGAGACGCAGTACGCGGACTACGCTCTGTGGCAGCGCTCGTGGTTGGAAGCCGCCGACGACGAAGTGTCGCCGCTCCAACGGCAACTCGCCTACTGGCGCGAGCAGCTCAGTGGCGCGCCCGCGCTCCTCGAACTGCCGCTTGACCGTCCGCGCCCCGCTGTGGAGTCGAACCGCGGCGCCAGCATAACCTTCAGCTTGCCCGCCGCGCTCACGGAAGACGTCCACCGTATAAGCCGCGAGGATGGGGCCACCGTCTTCATGACGTTGATGGCCGCTTTCCAGGCGCTCCTGTCTCGCCTCAGCGGGCAGACGGACATCCTGGTAGGCACGCCCATCGCCAACCGCACCCGGAGCGAGTTGGAAGGCATCGTCGGCTTCTTCGTCAATACGCTCGTCATCCGCGCCAGGCTCGACGGTAGACCGTCGTTCCGCCAGTTGCTCCGGCAGGTGCGCGCGGCCGCGCTCGGCGCTTACGCGCATCAGGATGTGCCTTTCGAAAAGTTGGTCGACGGGTTGGACATCGCGCGCGACTTGAGTCACGCGCCTCTCTTCCAAACCATGTTCGCGCTGCAAAACGCGCCATCGAGCGCCGCGCATCTCTCCGACCTGACGCTCGCGCCGATCCCCATTCACGGGGGCACCACGCCTTTTGACCTGACCCTTGTGATGGCCGAAGACAAAGAGGGCCTGCACGGCTCGCTCGAATATGCCTCCGACCTCTTCGACGAGGACACCGCGCGCAGCTTCCTCCGGTACTTCGAAACCCTGCTAAAGCAGATGCTCTCGGCGCCCGACGAGCCTATCGCGCGACTCGAGATTCTCTCTGATGCTGAACGCCGGCTAGTGCTCGAAACGTGGAACCAGACGGCGGAGCCGGTTAAGGGCATTTGTCTTCACGAGATGGTCACCCATCACGCACGCCAGACGCCAGACGCGCCGGCCATCATCTTCGTCGGCGACGCCGGCGGGGTCGGTCGTCGCGAAGTGAGCTACGCGGAGCTAGATCGCGAGGTTTCGCGGCTGGCCACCGAGCTTTGGCGTCTCGGGGTCGCGCGCGAGGAGGTCGTCGCCATCTCGGTCGACAAGTCGGTCGAGCAGATGGTCGGAATTCTCGGTATTCTGAAGGCCGGAGCGGCGTACCTGCCGATCGACCCGACCTATCCTAAGGAACGCGTCGACTATCTGCTCTCAGACGCTGGGGTCAACGTGCTCCTGACTCAGTCTCGCCATCAGGAGCGATTCAGCGCCGCTCAACTGTGTCATACCGTACGTCTCGATGAGCCGGTGCCGGCGCCCGCCGTGGCCGCGAAGCGGCCGCTCGCTGCCGACCCAGCGCCCGACAACCTGGCCTACGTCATCTACACCTCCGGCTCCACGGGACGGCCGAAGGGGGTCATGGTCGCGCACCGCGGCGTCGTCAACCTCGTGGAGTACTACGCGCGTAGGTTCGAGTTGGGACGCAGCAGTCGTGTGCTGCAATTCGGCTCGTTCAGCTTCGACGCCTCGGTCGCGGAGATGTTCACCGCGCTGAGGGCAGGCGCGGCGCTCGTCCTGGCCCCCCGAGAGGCCACGTCGGAGCCGGATCGCCTCAAGCGTATCTTGGTAGACGAAGGAATCGACTATACGATCATCCCCCCCGCGATGCTGATGGCCGTTGCCGAACCCTCACCAGTCTACCCGGTCTGGCTGGAGACCGGTGGCGAAGCGTGTCCGCCCGATCTTGCGACGCGCTGGGCGCCTGGGCGCCACTTCTTCAACGGCTATGGTCCGACGGAAGCGAGCATTGCGCCGACTCTGCACGAAGTGATCGATCCGGCCGCGGAGCTGCATAATGTTTCCATCGGCCGTCCGATCCCTAACACCGAGGTCTACGTCCTGGACGCCGAAATGCGCCCGGTTCCGCCGCTCGTCGCCGGCGAACTCTACATCGGCGGGATCGGCGTTGCCCGTGGCTACCTGGGCAAGCCCGACCTGACCGCCGAGCGCTTCGTGCCCAACCCCTTCGACGACATCCAACCCGACAGGGACGCAGCCGGAAGATCGCGTCGTGGAACGCGGCTCTATCGCACCGGCGACCTCGTGCGCTTCCGCAAGGACGGCGACCTCGAGTACCTCGGGCGCGTCGACAACCAGGTGAAGATTCGGGGATATCGCATCGAACTGGGCGAGATCGAGGCCGCGCTCGCGCAGCACCCGCAGGTCAAGGAGTGCGCCGTGCTCGCGTGGGACGACCCGTCGGCAAGCGGCGTGAAGCGGTTGGTGGCCTATTTCACGTCCCTGTCCGAGCCCGCGCCCTCCGTACCCGATCTGCGCGCGTTCCTGCTCAGGACCCTCCCCGACTACATGGTGCCGGCGCGCTTTGTCACCATGCCCGCCCTGCCAGTCAACGCCCACGGCAAGCTGGACCGCAAAGCGTTGCCCCCTCCTACCGAGGCAGAGCGCGCAGAAACCGGCGACGAGTTCCTCGCTCCCTCCACCCCCGCCGAGCGAGTCCTCGCGCAGGTCTGGGCTCAGGTGCTCGGCGTGCCGCGTATCGGCGCAAACGACAACTTCTTCGAGCTGGGCGGCGATTCCATCCTCAGCATCCAGGTCGTCTCACGCGCCAACCAGGCCGGGCTCCACCTGACGCCGAAGCAGCTCTTCCAGGCGCCCACCCTCGCAGCCCTTGCTGCGTTGGCAGGTACGGCAGCATCAGGCGTCGCCGAGCAAGGGCCCGTGACCGGCCCCGTCTCCCTGACCCCCATTCAGCACTGGTTCTTCGACCGGGTTGATTCGCCCGCCAGCGACCTGCTCGCGCCCGGGCACTGGAACCAGAGCGTCCTCCTGGGCGTGGACGAGCGGCTTGACCCCGGCAGCCTCTCCGCAGCCGTCGCCGCGCTCCTCGAACACCACGACGCGCTCCGCTTGCGCTTCTCCCGCGGAGAGAACGGCTGGCAGGCGGAAAACGCCGCGCCGGAAGAGGTCGGGACCGTCCCGTTCGAACACGTCGATCTCGCGACGTTTGACGAAGCCGCTTTTTCCGCCGCGGTCACCGAGCGCAGCGCCGCCGTTCAGTCATCCCTCGACATCGTCCGCGGCCCCTTGATGCGCGTCGTCTACTTCGATGCCGGCCCCGCGCGTCGCGGCCGCCTGCTCCTGGTCATCCACCACCTTGCGGTCGACGGCGTTTCCTGGCGCATCCTGCTCGAAGATTTGCAGGCCGCCTACGCGCAGAACCGGCAGGCCGGCGCGGTTCGCCTCCCGCCCAGGACCGTCTCCTTCAAGGCGTGGTCCGAAACGCTGGCCGCCTACGCGGGGAGCGAGACCGTCCGCGCCGAGTTGGACGACTGGCTCGGACGCGTCGGCGGGTGGATTTCGCCCCTGCCCGTCGACCATGCGCACGATCCGGTCGACAACACGGAGCGCAGCGCGGGCCAGGTGGCGGCGAGCCTCTCCGCCGAGGAAACCCGTGCGCTCCTGACCGAAGCTAATGCGGCGTACAACTCAGAAGTGCCCGACCTCCTGCTTTGCGCGCTCGCGCAGGCCATGGAGAAGTGGACCGGCTCGCCAACGCTCTACGCGCATCTCGAAGGCCATGGCCGCGAAGAGATCGGCGAGGAAGTCGACATCTCGCGCACCGTCGGCTGGTTCACGAGCATGTACCCCGTCAGGATCGACCTGCCCTGGGGCGCGGGCCCCGGTGAAGCGCTCGTCGCCACCAAGGAGCAGTTGCGCGCCATCCCGCAGCGCGGGTTGGGTTACGGCCTTCTGCGCTATCTCGGCTCGGAAGAGACGCGCGCCGCGCTGGCCGTCGCGCCGGAGCCCGAGCTGACCTTCAACTACCTCGGCCAGTTCGACCAGGTGCTCGGCGCAGGAGCGAACGGCGACGGCCCGCTCGGACCCGCGCCCGAGCCTGCCGGCCCTGACCGCTCCCTCAGCAACCGCCGCAGCCACCTGCTCGACGTCGCCGCTGCGGTCGCGGGTGGGCGCTTGGGCGTCAGTTGGACTTACAGCCGCGCCGCGCACGCCGCCGCGACAATTCAGCAGCTCGCCGACTGGCACATCGAGGCGCTGCGTGAGTTGATCGCCCACTGCCGGTCGCCCGAGGCCGGCGCATACAGCCCGTCCGACTTCCCGCTTGCCGAGTTGGACCAGAAGCAGCTCGACAAGATTCTGAAAAAGGTTGCGCGTACAGACAACGCTGGTTCGGAGAATACCCGTTGATGACAGACCGGAACATCGAGGATATCTACCCGCTCTCGCCCATGCAGGCCGGCATGCTCTTCCACGCGCTCATGGCGCCTGGCGAAGAAACCTACGTCGAACAGACGCGCGCCACCTTGCGCGGCGAGCTTAGCGTCGACGCGTTCCGACAGGCCTGGCAGCGCGTCGTCGACCGCAACGCCATTCTGCGCACATCCTTCGTCTGGGAAGAAGTAGAGGAGCCGCTCCAGGTCGCGCACCGCAGGATTGAGCTGCCGCTGCCGGTTGAAGATCTGCGCGCCCTTCCCCCCGCCGAGGCCGCGCAGCGCGTGGACGAATTCTCCCGCGAAGACCGCCGCCGCGGCTTCGACCTCGGCGCCGCGCCCCTGCTTCGCCTCGCGCTCTTCCGCACCGCCGACGATGCCTGGGACCTCATCTGGACCCATCACCACATCCTGCTCGACGGGTGGTCGCTGCCGATCCTCCTCCGCGAGGTCTTCACCTTCTACGAATCGTTCAGTAAGGCCGGCAGTGGCGGAGCCGCGCCGCCCTTGCCGGCCACCCGCCCCTACCGCGACTACATCCGCTACTTGAAGGGGTTGGACGACAGCGCCGCCGAGCGTTTCTGGCGCGCGGCGCTGGCCGGGTACGAGGGCCCGGCTCCGCTGGGTCTCGCCCGCGCCGCATCCCCCGCCGCGCCGCGCGAACGCAACCGCGAACGCGGGCTTTGGCTCACGCCGGAGGTCACCGCGGCGCTCCAGGAGTTGGGGCGCAGCCGCCAGTTGACGCTCAACTCACTGACCGGCGCCGCTTGGGCGCTCATGCTCGGCCGTTACAGCCGCAGCAACGACATCGTGTTCGGCTCCACCGTCTCCGGTCGTCCCGCCGCCCTGCGCGGCGCCGAGGGCATGGTCGGCCTCTTCATCAACACACTGCCGGTCCGCGCCCGCATCGACGACGACCGTCCGCTGGGCGAATGGCTGGCCGACTTCCAGGCCGCTCAGGCCGAGGCGCGCCAATACGAGCACACGCCCCTCGTCCGCATTCAAGGTTGGAGCGACGTCCCTCGCGATGCGCCGCTCTTTGACACCCTGTTGGTCTTTGAGAACTATCCCACCGACAAGGCGCTCGCGCAGCAATTGAACCCCCGCAGCGGCGGTTCGTTGCGCCTCCAAGGCGTCAAGTCCTTCGAGCAAACCAACTACGCGCTCACCTTCGTAGCCGGCGTTGCGACCGCGCTCATGCTGAAAATCTCGTATGACCCGGCCCTCTACGACGACGCGACCGTCGAGCGCATGCTCGGCCACCTCGCGACCCTGCTCGAAGCCATGCCCGCCAACCTCGCGCGCCCGGTCGCCGCGCTGCCTATGCTCACCGCGGCAGAACAGGCGCGCATCCTCCAGGAGTGGAACCGTCCCGTCGTCGATCCGCCTACCCGCCGCATTTCCGACCTCGTCGCGGAGCAGGCCGGCCGAACACCCGACGCCCCCGCGGCCATCTGGGAAGGTGTCCGTCCCAACGCGAATGAGGGGCATCCTGAGCGGCGCGCAGCCCATCGGGACACGGACGCGGGGCATCCTGAGCGGAGTGGCTTGCCGCAGCCAGGCGCGCAGTCGAAGGACGCCCCGCGCCTCCGGACGGACGCGGCCGAGACGCACAGCCTCTCCTACCGCGAGTTGAACCGCCGCGCCAACCGGCTCGCCCACCGGCTGCGTGAGTTGGGCGCAGGGCCGGGCAAGATCGTCGGCCTCTTCATGGAGCGCTCGCCGGCGCTCCTCACCGCGTTGCTCGGCGTGATGAAGTCCGGCGCCGCTTATATGCCTCTCGACCCGGCCTACCCCGCCGAGCGCATCGCCTACATGCTCGAGGATTCGGCCGCAGTGCTGATCCTCGCGCAGGAGCGACTCCGCCCCGCCCTCCCCGACGCTGCCATCCCCGTCCTCTGCCTGGGCGATTCGTCGCAAAACGACGCCTGGCTCGACGGCGAGTGGGACGGCGACGACGAACCCGGCAGGGTCGGCAGCCCGGATGACCCTGTTTATGTCATCTACACCTCTGGCTCCACCGGCGCGCCCAAAGGCGTCCTCGTCCCACACCGCGCGCTCTCCAACCACGCGCCCGAGATGGTGCGCCAATACGACCTCGCCGCGGGCGACCGCATGCTCCAGTTCATCAACCCCGGCTTTGATGCGGCCGGCGAGCAGTTCTGGCTGCCCCTCATCTGCGGCGCGGCCGTCGTCTTCCCCGGCGAGGAGCGCGAGCGCCTGGGCGAACCATTGGCCGCCTTCTGCGAGCGCCAGGCCGTCACCCACCTGCACTTCCCCGCGCCCGTCTGGCACCATTGGTGCGACGACCTTGCAGCAGCCGCCCGCGCGCTTAACGCGCCGGTCAAGACCCTCGTCG
This sequence comes from Anaerolineae bacterium, assembly GCA_025454635.1. Classification (GTDB taxonomy): domain Bacteria; phylum Chloroflexota; class Anaerolineae; order CG2-30-64-16; family CG2-30-64-16; genus JALOOB01. Next base: position 8,715 of record JALOOB010000052.1, on the reverse strand, counting down.
TCGGCGGTGAAGCCCCCTCGCCCGACCGCTTGACCGCCTGGAACGGGTTGCTTCCAGCCCCGTGCCTGTTCGTGAACGCCTACGGCCCGACCGAAGCCACGGTCACCGCAACCGCGCACGCGGCGTCGAGCGCCGGCCCGTACCCCCCCGCTTACCCTATTGGCAAGCCCATCGCCAACGTGGTCTGCCGCGTGGTGGACGACCACATGCGCTGGATGCCGGAGGGCGCGCCCGGCGAGTTGCTCATCGGCGGCGCGGGGCTCGCCCTCGGTTATCTCAACCGGCCCGAGCTGACCGCGGAGCGCTTCATCGAGCTGCCGCTCGAAGACCCTCTTCCGCTCCAAAGCGTCTCTGATTCCTCTGCGCCTTCTGTCGCAAAAACCGTCACGCGCTTCTACCGCACCGGCGACCTCGTCCGTTGGCTGGCCGACGGCAGCCTCATGTTCTCGGGCCGCTCCGACGACCAGGTCAAAATTCGCGGCTACCGCGTCGAGCCGGGTGAGGTCGAGGCAGCCATCGCCGCGCTCCCCGGCGTCGCGCAGGCAGCCGTTGTGGCGCGGAAGTCGGACGGCGTGGCCGCGCGCCTCGTCGCATACATCGCGCCCGAGTCGGTCGACGTCGCCGCGCTGCGCGATGCGCTCGCCGCGCGCCTCCCCGACTACATGATGCCCGCCGCCTGGGTGACGCTGCCGGCAATCCCCCTTTCGGCCAACGGCAAGGTGGACCGCCAGGCCCTGCTGCGCGTCGCCCCGCCCGATCTCCAGGACGCGGCTGCGGAGCGCCGGGAGCCGTCGACGCCCGACGAGCAGGTGCTCGCCGGCCTCTTCTCCGCGCTCCTGGGCGTGGAGCGCGTCGCAGCAACCGACAGCTTCTTCGAACTCGGCGGGCACTCCTTGCTCGCCACCCGTCTCGCTTCGCGCATTCGGGAGGTTTTCGACGTCGAGGCGCCGCTGCGCGAGATCTTCGAGCACCCCACCGTCGCGGGCATGGCGCAGATCGTCGCCGCCGCCCGTGGGGACGCCGCCGTGAGCGTCGCCGTTCCGCCCATCCAACCCTTGCCGCGCGGCGCCGACGGCCTCCCGCTGGAGCCGCCGCCCCTCTCATTCGGCCAGCAGCGCCTCTGGTTCCTTGACCAGTTGGGCCAGGGCGCCGACGGCGCGCCGCTCCTTTCCTACAACACCCCTGCCGCCATCCGTATGGAGGGCGACCTCGATCTCGCCGCGCTTGGCTTTGCGGTCAACGAGATCGCGCGCCGCCACGAGGTGCTCCGCACCACCTTCGGCGTGCGCGGCGGCGAGCCGGTGCAGGTCATCGCGCCCGAGCAAACCATCGACTTGAACCTGGAAGACCTCTCGGGCATCGCTGACGCGCCGGAGCGCGAAGCTGAAGCCCTGCGCCGCGCCACCGCCGAGGTCCGCCGGCCGTTCGATCTCACAACGGGCCCGCTGCTGCGCGTCCGCATCTTCCGTCTGGCCGAGCGCGACCACCTCGCCGTGCTTACCGCGCACCACATCGCCGCAGACGGTTGGTCGCTTGGCATCCTGATCGGCGAACTCGCGGCCCTCTACGAAGCCCACGCCAGGGGCGAAGACAATTCGCCCCTGGCGCCTCTCTCCATCCAGTACGCGGATTATGCCGCATGGCAGCGCGCCTCGCTGGCCGGGGGTGTAGCGCACGTTGCCAGCTTGCCCACGTCCCCGCTCCAAACCCAGCTCGACTACTGGAAGCAGCAGTTGGCCGGCCTTCCTGCCCGTCTCGACCTGCCCACCGATCGCCCCCGGCCCCCCGTTCAAACGTCGAACGGGTCAAGCCACTCGTTCAGCCTCTCTGCAGAGCAGCAGCGCGGGCTGAATGCGCTCGCGAAACGCGAGGGCGCCACCCTCTACATGGTCCTGCTCGCGGCCTACCAGACCCTTCTCTCCCGCTACTCCGGCCAGAGTGACATTGCGGTCGGCTCCGTCGTCGCAAGCCGCAACCGGCCTGAGTTGGAGGGGCTCATCGGCTTCTTCGTGAACACCCTCGTCTTCCGCACGAAGTTCGACGGCGCTCCCTCATTCCGCGAGGTCGTCGCCCGCGCGCGCGACGCCGCGCTTGGCGCATACGCGCACCAGGATGTGCCGTTCGAGATGCTCGTGGACGCCGTCCAACCGCGCCGCGAGATGAGCCACACGCCGCTCTTCCAAGCCGCGCTCTCGCTCCAGAACCTCCCGATGGCCGCCCGCCCCTTGCCCGGCCTCACCCTCCGCTCAGTGGAGATGGACCGCGGCACCGCGCAGTTCGACATGTTGTTGAGCTTCACCGAGTTGGATAACGCGGGCATCGGCGCGACGTGGGAGTACAACACCGACCTGTTCGACCGCGCCACCATCGAGCGCATGGCGCGCAACCTCGGCTGCCTGATCGACGCCGCGCTGGCCGGCCCCGACCAGCCCGTCGCCGCGCTGCCCATCCTCGCGCCCGAAGAGCGCGCGCTCGTCCTCGACGTCTGGAACCGCACCACCACGCCCTTCCCCGATGACACGACCATCCACGCGCTCGTCGCGGAGTGGGCCGTCCGGACGCCCGACGCTCCCGCCGTGGAATTTGCGGGCGGCGAAAGCCTCACGTACGCGGAGCTCGACTCCCGCGCCAACCGGCTCGCGCGCCACCTGGCCGCCCTCGACGTGGCGCCTGGCGCGCTCGTCGGCCTCTCGGTCGAACGCTCGCTCGACATGGTGGTCGGCATCCTCGGCATCCTCAAGGCGGGCGCGGCCTATCTTCCGCTCGACCCGAACTATCCCGCCGAGCGTCTCGCCTTCATGTTAGAGGACTCCGGCATCGCCGTCTTGCTCACGCAATCCGCCGTCCTCCCGCGCCTGCCGGTCGCAGCCGGTTCGGACATCCGCGCGGTTTGCCTGGACACGGACTGGCCAAAAATCGCCGCTCAGCCCGCGGCCGCCTCCGCCGTGCTCGCCGGGCCGGATTCTCTGGCGTATTGTATCTACACCTCCGGCTCGACCGGCCGGCCCAAGGGTGCGCTGCTCGCGCATCGCGGCCTCTGCAACCTTGCGGACGAGCAGGCGCGCCGGTTCGATATGCGCGCGGGGAAGCGTGTGCTCCAGTTCTCCGCCTTCTCCTTCGACGCCTCCGTCTGGGAGACGGTCATGGCCTTGCGCTCCGGCGCGACGCTTGTTCTCGCCCCCCAGGAGACGCTCGCGTCCGGCCCTGAGCTGCTCAGGCTGCTCCAATCCGCCCGCATCACCACAGTCACGCTCCCGCCGTCGCTGCTGGCCGTCCTCTCGCCGTCCGAGTTGCCCGACCTCGACACCGTCATCGCCGCGCCAGCAGGAAGTTTTTCAATGCCTACGGCCCCACCGAGACGACCGTTTGCGCCACCATGCGCCTCTGCCATGCCGAAGAAGAGTGGCCGTTCGGCGGCCCGCCCATCGGCGGCCCCATCGCCAACTTCCAGTGTTACGTGGTGGACCCGGCCGCCGGCGCCATCCTGCAGCCTCAGCCCATCGGCGTCCCCGGCGAACTCATCATCGGTGGCGTCGGCGTCGCGAAGGGCTACCTCAACCGGCCAGAGCTAACCGCGGAGCGCTTTATCGGGATTGAAGATCGAAGATTGAAAATTGAAATTGCGCCTCGCGGCCGCAATCTTCAATCTTCAATCTTCAATCCCCAATCTACGTCCACCGCAGGTGGACGCCTCTACCGCACCGGCGACCTCGTCCGCTGGCTCCCCACCGGCGAGCTTGAGTTTATCGGTCGCATCGACGACCAGGTCAAGGTGCGCGGCTTCCGCATCGAGTTGGGCGAGATCGAAGCCGCGCTGCGCGAACACGATGCCGTCCGCGAAGCCGTGGTCGCGGTCCGCAGCGACATGCTCGTCGCCTACTATATCCCGGCCGTCGAAACTGCGCCTGCATCCGCCGAGCTTCGCGCCTTCCTGCGGATGCGGCTCCCCGAGTACATGACTCCCGGCGCTTTCGTCGCGCTCGAAGCATTCCCGCTCTCCCCCGCCGGCAAGGTCGACCGCCGCGCGCTGCCCGCGCCCGACGCCTCCCGCCGCGAGGCCGCCGCTGCCTATATTGCGCCCCGCAGCGAGACCGAGGCCGCGCTGGCTGCCATGTGCGAGGACCTTCTCGCCGTCGAGCGCATTGGCATGGATGACAACTTCTTCGAGTTAGGCGGCCACTCGCTCCTTGCGACCAAGCTCATCGCGCGCATCCGCGACGCGTACCAGGTCGAGCTGCCGCTCCGCGCCTTGTTTGAGAAGCCGACTGTCGCCGGCCTGGCCGAAGCCGTCGACCTTGCAAAAGCCACGCCGCAGCCCTCCGTGTCCGCCGCGCCCGCCATCACCGCCCGTTCACGCGAAGGCCGCCGCGTCAGTCGCAGCGCGATCGACGGCGGAGAGGGAGGCGCCCGATGACCGCCGATCTGCGGAACACCATGCCCGCCGGGGAAATGCCCGTCGCGGAAGACGCCTCGCAGGGCGACGTGTTTGTCTTCCCCATGTCGTTCGGGCAGCAGCGCATGTGGTTCCTGGACCAGTTCCAGCCCGGCAGCGCGTTTTACAACATCCCCTCCGCGATCAGGTTGACCGGCGAGCTCAATGTTACGGCGCTCCGCCGCGCGCTCAACGAGATCGTCGCGCGCCACGAAGCGCTCCGCACCACCTTCGCAACCGTCGACGGCCGGCCCTCCCAACTCATTGCGCCGTCGCTGACCCTCGACGCGCCGTTGATCGATTTGAGCAGCCTGCCCGTGGCCGAGCGCGAGACCGAAGCAATGCGGCTCGCCCGCGAAGAGGCCCGCGGTCCATTCGACCTGCGTCGCGGCCCCCTCCTGCGCGCAAAGCTGATCCGCCTGGGTCCTGCCGAGCATCTTGCGCTTATCACCATGCACCACATCGTCTCCGACGGGTGGAGCATGAACCTGTTCGTGGGCGAGTTGGCCGCGCTCTACGCCGCGTTCTCCGCCGGCCGCTCCTCCCCGCTGCCGCCCCTGCCCATCCAGTATCCCGACTACGCCGAGTGGCAGCGCGAATGGCTCAGCGGCGAAGTGCTCGAGGCCGAAACCGCATTCTGGACGGCGAAGCTGGGCAACCCGCCCCCGCCCGTGCTCGAACTGCCCGGCGACCGCCCGCGCCCCGCGGTGCAAACCGCCAACGGCGCCACCGTCCACACCAAATTCCCGCGCAGCCTCAGCGACGGCCTCAACGCGCTCAGCCGGCAGGAGGGCGCCACCCTCTTCATGACCCTGCTCGCCGGGTTCTACGCGCTGCTCCATCGCTACACCGGCCACACCGACATCTGCGTCGGCTCGCCCATCGCGAACCGTCGCCAGGCCGAGTTGGAGCCGCTCATCGGCCTCTTCATCAACACGCTCGTGCTCCGCGCGCCCGTCGACGGCGACATGACCTTCCGCGACCTCGTCCGCCGGGTCAAAGATGTCGCGCTCGAAGGCTACGCCCACCAGGACTTGCCTTTCGAGATGATCGTCGACGCCCTCACCCGCGCGTCCGCGCTCGAACGCGACATGAGCCACTCGTCGCTCTTCCAGGTCATGTTCATCCTGCAAAACGCCGGCTCCGCCGTGAGCATGCGTCCGCAGGACTCGTCGGGCCTTGCGCTCAAGGTGGTCGAAGTGGACGCCGGCACCTCCACCTTCGACCTGACGCTCAACATCGCGGAGCAGTCGGACGGCCTCGCCACCTCCATCGAGTACAACACCGACATCTTCGACCGCGCCACGATGGAGCGCCTGCTCGGCCACCTCCACTCGCTGCTCGCCGCAGCGGCCACCGCGCCCGACACGAAAGTCGGCCTGCTGCCCATGCTCGCGCCCGAAGAGCGGCGCCGCATGCTGGTCGATTGGAACGAGACCGCCGCGCCGGCTGACCCCCGCGCGCTTCTGCCCGTTCACAAGCTCATCGAGGCCCGCGCCGCGGCCGCGCCCGACGCGGTCGCCGTGGTCGCTCCCGGCGAGGGCGGCGCGCCCGCCGTCCGTCTCACCTACGGCGAGTTGGACCGCCGCGCGAATCAGCTCGCGCACGCCCTCCTTAAGCGCGGGGCCGGCCCCGAAACCATCGTCGCGATCAGCGCCGAGAAGTCAGCCGAAATGATCGTCGGCCTGCTCGGCATCCTCAAGGCCGGCGCCGCCTACCTGCCCGTCGATCCCAGCTACCCGGCCGAGCGCATCCGCCACATGCTCTCCGATTCCGGCGCCGCGCTCCTGCTCACTCAGCAGCGCGTGCTTGCGCGGCTGCCGCTCGACGGCCCGGACGCCCCCGCGGTCTCGCAGGTCCTCTGCCTCGACGGCAGCGCGCCTGCCGGCGAGTGGCCCGAAGTCGCCGCCGAGCCGGACACGCCCCCCGCGGTCGACCTCCGCTCCGACAACCTGGCCTACATCATCTACACCTCCGGCTCCACCGGCCAGTCCAAGGGTGTGTTGGTCGAACACCGCAGCCTGGTCAACGCCTACCTCGCGTGGGAGGACGCCTACGCGCTGGTCGCCCCCGTCAAGACGCACCTCCAAATGGCGAGCTTTTCGTTCGACGTCTTCACCGGCGACCTCGTGCGCGGCCTCTGCTCCGGTGGCGCGCTGGTCCTCGTCCCGCGCGAGCTGCTGCTCCAGCCCGAGGAACTCTATGCGCTCATGCGCCGCGAGCGCGTGACCTGCGCCGAGTTCGTCCCCGGCGTGCTCCGCCCTCTCATCCAGCACCTCGACGACACGGGCCAGAAGCTTGATTTTATGCAGGTTCTCGCGTGCGGTTCGGATAGCTGGTTTATGGGCGAATATCGCCGGTTTTTGCGCTTTTGCGGACCCGAAACGCGCCTCATTAACTCGTTTGGCCTGACCGAAACGACCATCGACACCTGCTATTACGAAATCTCGAATGTCGCCGGCAGCGGCAAGCTTCCGGTCGCCCTCTCGGCGGACCAGATCGTCCCGATCGGGCGCCCCTTCGCAGGCCAGCGAATGCGCGTCCTCGACCCCTACGGCCAGCCCGCGCCCGTCGGCGTCCCCGGCGAGCTCTACATCGCCGGCGCGGGCGTTGCCCGCGGCTACCACCGCCGCCCCCACCTCACCGCCGAGCGCTTCCTGCCGGACCCGTTCATCGAAGACTACAGAAAGATTGAAGACACCCCCGTCCGGCCCGATTTTCAATCTTCAATCTTCAATCTTGCATCCGCGGCCACCCGCGGTGGCCGGATGTACCGCACCGGCGACTTAGCCCGCTACCTCCCCGACGGCAGCGTCCAGTTCCTCGGCCGGGCGGACAACCAGGTCAAAATCCGCGGCTACCGCATCGAGCCGGGCGAAATCGAAGCTGCGCTCGATCGTCACGACGGCCTCGCCGCCTGCGCGGTCGCCGCGCCCATCGACCCCAAGGGCCAGCGCCGCCTCGTCGCCTACTATGTGCCGCGTCATGGTCCGGCGCTCGCGCCCGTGACGAGCGGCGACCTACGCCGCTTCCTGCAGGAGCGCATCCCCGACTACATGACGCCGTCCTTCTTCGTCGAGATGGACCGGCTCCCACTCACGCCGAACGGCAAAGTCGACCGCCGCGCGCTCCCCGCTCCCGATTGGTCCCAGCGCGCGGCCGAAGACGAGTACGTTGCGCCGCGCACCCCCACTGAGGAGCGCATGGCGGCCGCCTGGTCCGAAGTGCTCGGCGTCGAACAGGTCGGCGCGTTCGACGATTTCTTCCAACTGGGCGGCCACTCGCTGCTCGCCACGCAGCTTGTCTCGCGGCTGCGCGTCGAATTTCAGGTCGAGCTGCCCCTCCGCAGCATCTTCGAGTCGCCCACGGTCGCCGCGCTGGCAGAACAAGTCGACGCCGCGCTGTTGAAAGGCCCTGAGACGGAGCGCAAGGCGCCGCCCATCGTCGCTCGCCCGCGGGCTCTCCGCAGCGACGGGACCTTCGCCGCGCCGCTCTCCTTCGCCCAGCAGCGGCTCTGGTTCCTCGACCAGTTGGAGCCCAATAGTCCTTTCTACAACATCCCCGAGTCGGTCCGGCTGCAAGGACCGCTCGACCTGCCTGCGCTGGAAGCCGCGCTCAACACCGTGATTGCCCGTCACGATTCGCTGCGGACGAGCTTTGCCTCAGAGAATGGCGTCCCCCATCAGGTTATCGCGCCATCCGTCACGGTGGCGCTGTCGGTCGACGACGTCTCCGCCCTGCCGCGTGCCGAACGCGAGGCAGCCTTGCTGCGCGTTGCGGCCGAGGAGACGCAGCGGCCCTTCGACCTCTCCCGCGCGCCCCTCATGCGAGCGCGCCTCGTGCGTCTCGCGCCCGACGACCACGCGTTCCTGCTCACCACCCACCATATCATCTCGGACAACTGGTCAAGCAGCTTGCTGATCCGCGAGATGGCTGCGCTCTACGACGCAATCTCAACTGGCCGCGCAGCGAACACGTCCGACCTCCTCCCGCCGCTGCCCATCCAGTACCCCGACTTCGCCCAGTGGCAGCGCGAATGGCTGCAGGGCAACGCTCAACAGAGCGGCGTGCTCGACCGGCAGATCGACTACTGGAAGCGGAAGCTTGGGGGCGCGCCGCCCCTGCTCGAACTGGCAACAGACCGCCCGCGGCCTTCCGTCCAGACCTTCCGCGGCGCCTATGAGACGTTCACGCTTCCGAAAGAAACCGCCGACGGCCTTCGCGCGCTCTGCCAGCGCGAGGGCGTCACGCCGTTCATGGCGCTCCTCGCCGCATTCCAGGTG
>JALOOB010000314.1 GCA_025454635.1 Anaerolineae bacterium | reverse complement strand
CGGCCGACTGGGCCTACAACTATATCGTGGCGGGGTACGGGGGTTGGTACTACCTGCTCGGAGACGGCGGCCGCCTGTACAACTCGCGCGACCTCAAAATCTGGACCCTCGTGGCCGACACCGGGTTGACTTTGCTCGCCGTGGGCTACTGGCAGACGAAGAACTGGTTGATCGTGACAAGTCGGGGCGCCGGCGCAAGCGTCTACGCGTTGGACCTGGCGCTCTACGGCGCGGTGTGAGAAGACCTGGCGGGTGTCGGGCACCCGTCAGGTCTTCTCACACCGGCGAACGCATAAACATGATCGCCAGCGGCATCGAGCCGAAAAGCGCGAGGGCATTTGCAAGCAGGGCCAGCCACACCGGCGCGGCAAAGCGACGCCGAGTACCCGCAAACATGATGACCCACGCCCAGACGCTAATGACCAGATGGCTGATGCCGAGAAATATCTGATTCACGCCGCCTCGCGCAAACCAGAACCAGTCCCAAGGAATCAACACTGCGCCCACGACGAGCGCCGCCATGCCGGTGAGGTTAATGAGCGCGTCGAAATCGCTCGCTCGCCGCGCCAGCCGCAGAACGATATGGATGATCGCGGCGGACATGAGCAGTTCGAGCAGCAGGACCATCGGGCCAAGCAGAATCAGCGCAGCGTAGTATCTGTCGGCCGGGATGAAGCTGAGGTAGGGCGGAGTTGGGGGTACGCGCCGCATGAGCGCAGGCGGCAGGTAGACGATGAGCGAGTCGAGGAGCCCGCGCAGCAGTTGCGCGAAGAAACCCGTGTGCGGCGCGGGCCATCCCGCCAAAGCATCTACGAGCTTGTTCGGGCTCGTGTAGCCGAAAGACCACAGGCGAAGGAAGGTTGCGGCAGTCACGCGCTCTAACCCGCTGACGGACACTGTTAGCCTCCCTTGCGCAATCCCTCATTCGCGCCGCCCCGCCGCCTTACAAGACCCCCGTCTCTTGGCTAGCCACCCTGTTGGACGCGATTCTCTCCGTACACCCACTGGTCGAAAAGCGGGCCAAGATCCTTCCCCGCGATCCGGCTCGCCAGCGCCTCGAACTCGTCCGGCGTCGCCACCCGCCACCGGTAGTCGCGCGCCCACGTCCGCAGCAGTTCGTTGAACTTCGCCGGCCCCATCTCCTCCCGCAAGGTCGCGAAGAAGAGCGCGCCCTTAGCGTACACAACCATCTCGTAGTCTTTCTTGTAATCCCACACCGCGCGCCCGATCGGTTGGTCGCCGTTGCGCCGCTTCAGGCTGTTGACGCAGATCATCCGCAATCGCCGCGCCATCGCGCCCTGCGTAATACTCGTACATCGAATACTCGGCCAGCCCCTCGTCGAGCCACGGGTTCCGCACCTGGTCGCTCCCCACTTGGTTATACCACCACTGGTGCGCGATCTCGTGGACGACCAGGTTCTCCAGGTCCTTCAGATACAGGCTGTACACCTGGCTCCCGATCAGGCTCACCGACGGGAACTCCATGCCCTTGAACGTCAGCGGCGCCTGCGCAACCGCCATCTCCCGGTACGGGTACTGGCCGAACTGGTCGCTGTAAATCTGCAGCGCGGCCTGCGCGCTGTACAGCGCGCTCCGCGCGGCGTCGAGGGTTTCAGGCATCGCGTACGACCGAATGCGGGTGCCAAGCGACTCCAATTCGAGGATCTGAAAGCGCGGGCTGAGCAGCGCAGTGAACTCGCGCGCCGGCCCGATCGCATATCGCGCCGTCGTCCACCCGTCCGTCCCCACCGTCCGCGTCACCTCCGAGCCGGTCGCCACAATCACCTGGTCGGACGGGAACTTGAGATTAACGCGGTAGGCCGCCGCGTCGTGGAAGCCGACGTCGCCCTGGGGATGCGGCACGTCCAGCACCCACTCCTCCCCGCGCCGCGCCGCAAGAATCGGGTAAAACCCCGTCAGGCTCGTCGTGTCCTCGTTAATGCCGAAAATCGTGTACTCGCCCGGCTCGCTGATCCGCTCGAAGCGGCCGCGGTAGTCCAGCGAGACGTTGACGCGCTCCCCCGGCTGGAGCGGGTCCGCAACTGCAAGCTGCAGTGAAGTGCGGCTCCCGTCCGGCGCATATGGGACAGTCTTGCCGTTCACCCGCGCCCCCGTCACCTCCAGGTTCCCGCCGAAGGCCAGCAGGTTCGGGTACGTGCGAAACCACAACTCCGCAAGCGGCAGCGTGGAGGAGAGGGGAAAGTCGAGATCAAGCGAGCCGGTGTACACGCGGTTGGCCGGGTCGACCTGCACCGTGATGCTGTAAAACGGCATCGCCTCGAGCTCAGCCGCCGGCACGCTGAACCCCGCGCGCCACGACTGGCGGATTTCGTCCAGCCGGTCCGGCCCCCGCCGCGCAAGCGCGCACCCGCCGAGCAGCAGCGCGGTCAGGACAAACGCCAGGATCACCGGCAGCAGCAGGCGATTCGCGGCGCGTCGCGGCGCCGCAAATACAAACCGGTGGGGGACCTGACTCATGCAAACCTCCGCCGAGGGACGATACGGTTACCAGATTATAGCATAAAAAACCATTGACACCCGAAACAATATATCATATAATTGCAAATAGCATTTAGTGGACGTAAGTCCGGGGAGCGACTCCAATGCTCGAACAAGTGAGGGCGCAGTGGAAGTACATCGTGGCCGCATCGATTCTCGTGGTGTTAGCTGTCGGCGGGATGGCCGCGGGCGTGGCCGTGCTGGCTCAGGGGCCGGACAATGAGGCCGCGCGTCAGCCGGTCACTACGCCAGCAGATGCTGGCGCGCCGGCAAGCGCTGGCGCGCAGCGGGAGAGCGCTAACGCGGCGCAAGGCGCGGGAACTTCGCCGGCAGACGCCGGCGTCCAGCAAGCCGCCCCGACGCCCCGGCCGCCTATGGGCGCTACCTACCATACGGTCCAGTCGGGCGAAACGCTAGGCGCCATCGCGGCGACTTACGGGCTTACGAGCGCGGCCATCGCCAACGCCAATGGCCTCGCCAACCCGAACCTCATCCGCGTCGGCCAGCGGCTCATCATCCCCGCGAGATGAGTTTAACCGCAGATGACACAGGTCAAGGGAATCTTCTGATCCTTCCCAATCTGCGTTATCTGCGTTGAATTGTCGTTCCCCTCCGCGGAGTGCTATAATCCCGCGCAAGCGGGCGCGATCAGCAACAGCCGCGCCCCATCCGGAGCGCGCGATGCCCCTGTCACTTGCCGAAGTCGAGCACGTCGCCGAGTTGGCGCGGCTCAGTCTGTCCGAAGAGGAAAAAACGCTCTTCCGCGAGCAACTGTCCGCCATCCTGGATTACGCGGCCGTCATCCAGCAGGTCGACACGTCCACCATTCCCCCCACCGCCACCGTCCTACCCCTCCGCAACGTCATGCGCGACGACGTCGCGCGGCCGTCCATGCCCCCCGAAGACGTGCTCGCCAACGCGCCCGACGCGCGCGACGGCTTCTTCGCAGTCCGGCAAATTCTCCAGTCACAGAGCAAGCCATGACCCTCCACGCGCTGACCATTCACGAGGCCGCAGCGCGGCTTCAATCCGGCGAGATCACCGCGACGGAACTGACGCAGAGCGTCCTCGACCGCATCTTCACGCTCGACAACGCGATCAAGGCGTATCTCGCGCTCACCCCTGAGCTCGCGCTGGAGCAGGCCGCCCGCGCGGATCGCGCCCGCTCCGATGCCAGGCGCGCCGGCGCCGAAGCCGCGCTGTCGCCCCTCCTCGGCATCCCCCTCGCCATCAAAGACGTCATCACCGTCGAGGGCGTCCCATGCACCGCCGGCTCCCGCATCCTCGAAGGGTACATCCCGCCCTACGATTCCACGGTCAGCGCCAGGCTCGCGCGCGCCGGAGCCGTGCTGCTCGGCAAAACCAACACCGACGAGTTCGCCATGGGGTCGAGCACCGAGAACTCGGCCTACTTCACCACCCGCAACCCCTGGGACCTCAGCCGCGTGCCCGGCGGATCGAGCGGCGGCAGCGCGGCCGCGGTGGCCGCAGATATGTGCCTCGCCGCGCTCGGCAGCGACACCGGCGGCAGCGTCCGCCAGCCCGCCAGCCTGTGCGGCGTCGTCGGCCTCAAGCCCACCTACGGCCGCGTGAGCCGCTACGGCCTGATCGCCTACGCCTCCTCCCTCGACCAGATCGGCCCCTTCGCCAAGGACGTGACCGACGCCGCGCTCCTGCTCTCCGCCATCGCCGGCCACGATCCCCTCGACAGCACGAGCGTCGACGTCCCCGCGCCCCACTACGCAGCCGCGCTGGCGCAGACGGGCGCCGGCTCGCGGCCGCTGGCCGGTCTGCGCGTCGGCGTGCCCCGCGAATACTTTGTCGCCGGCATCGAGCCCGACGTCGAGCAGGCCGTCCGCGCAGCCATCGCCAAACTGGTCGACCTGGGCGCCGAGGCCCGCGAAATCTCCCTCCCCCACACCGAGCTGGCCCTGCCGGTCTACTATCTGATCGCCCCCGCCGAGGCGTCGGCCAACCTCGCGCGCTTCGACGGCATCCGCTACGGCCTGTCCGTGGACGCCGCGTCCCTGTGGGACACCTACCGCCAAACCCGCGGCCAGGGCTTCGGCGCCGAGGTCAAGCGCCGCGTCATGCTCGGCGCCTACGCGCTCAGCGCAGGCTACTACGACGCCTACTACCTGAAGGCGCAGCAGGTCCGCACCCTGATCAAGGCCGACTTCGACGCCGCGCTGCGCGATGTCGACGTCATCGCCTGCCCCACCAGCCCTGTCACCGCCTTCAAAATCGGCGAGCGCGCGGCCGACCCGTTGAGCATGTACCTCGCGGACATCTTCACGCTCTCGCTCAACCTCGCCGGCATCTGCGGCCTCTCCGTCCCGTGCGGGTTCGACCGGCAGGGGCTTCCCGTCGGCTTGCAGCTTATCGCGGGCGCATTCGAGGAAGAGCGGCTGCTGTCCGCCGCCTACGCATACGAACAGGCAACGGACTGGCACACACGGAAGCCTGACCTGGAGTTGACTCTTGAGGATTGAGGGTGTAGCGACATGAGCAAAGTCAAAGCCGACTTTGAGCCGTTTGCGGAGCGCATGGCCGCGGAGAACCTGCCCTCCGTGGTCATTCGGACTTTCGAGACCTATTACCGGCAGCTTGCCGCGGGCGAAACCGGCATGATCCCCGAGGCCGAAATCGAGCCGGTCGCGGACCTGCCCGACTTCGACAAGTTGTCCCCCGCGCTGGCAGACGTTGGCCGGGCCGCCATGAGCAAGGCCGTCCTGCTCAAGCTGAACGGCGGCCTCGGCACGGGCATGGGCCTGGAAAAGGCGAAGTCGCTGCTCGCCGTGCGCATCGGCGCCGAAGGTGACGCCCTCACCTTCCTCGACATCATCGCGCGCCAGGCCATCCACGCCGGCGTGCCCCTCGTGCTCATGAACAGCTTCAGCACGCGCGACGACTCGCTCGCGCTGCTCTCGCAGTACGACAAGCTAAAGGGTCCGATCCCGCTCGACTTCCTCCAGCACAAAGTGCCGAAGGTCTTCCTGTCCCACGAGCGGCATGCTGGACGCCCTGCTCCGTAACGGCTACGAGGTCGCTTTCGTCTCGAACGCGGACAACCTCGGCGCGGAGCTCGACCCGCTTGTCCTCGGCTACTTCGTCTCCGAGCGGCTCCCCTTCATGATGGAAGTGGCCGACCGCACGCCGGTCGACCGCAAGGGCGGTCACCTCGCGCGGCGCAGGGCGGACGGCCGCCTCATCCTGCGCGAATCCGCCCAGTGCCCCGACGCGGACATAGACGCCTTCCAGGACATCGCGCGCCACAAGTACTTCAACACCAACAACCTATGGATAAGTCTGCCCGCCCTCCGCGACCTGCTCACCCGGCGCGACGGCGTGCTCGGCCTGCCCATGATCCGCAACACCAAGACCGTCGACCCGCGCGACCCCGCCACCCCGAAAGTCGCGCAATTGGAGACCGCGATGGGCGCGGCGATCGCGTCCTTCGACCATTCGGGCGCGCTGCGCGTCCCGCGCACCCGCTTCGCGCCGGTCAAGACCACCGACGACCTGCTCGCCGTCCGCTCCGATGCCTACGTTCTGACCGAGGACTGGCAGACCGTGCTCAACCCGCAGCGCCCATACGCCGGCCCGCCCGTCATCAGCCTCGACCCAAAGTATTACAAGTTGATCGACGAGATGGAGCGGCGCTTCCCCTTCGGCCCCCCCTCGCTGCTGGAGTGCGAGAAACTAACCGTCAAGGGCGACGTGCGGTTCGGGCGGGGAGTCATGTGCCGGGGAGCGGTGGAAGTGGTCAATGACGGACCGGGGCAAATCGAATACAACGGCTAAACAGCCGTAACATCAACAGCCTTTAGCCACGGAGGACCCAGTGGCATCAGAACATCCTTCGACTTCCCTCAGGATGCTCTGCGCGCTCTGTGTCCTCTGCGGCTTGACCTGAAATAGGAGCGCAGTCCCCATGTCTGAACGCATCTCGCGCCGGGTAGCAGCCGTGCCGCCATCCGGCATCCGCAAATTCTTCGACATCGCCGCCACGATGAAGGACGTCATCTCGCTCGGCATCGGCGAGCCGGACTTCGTCACCCCCGACGTCATCCGGCAGGCCGGCATGGCCTCGCTGACGCGCGGCGAGACGCGCTACACGTCCAACTCCGGCATCTACGAGCTGCGCCGCGCCATCATCGAAAAGTGGGCCGCGCTCTACGGCGTCGAGTACCACCCCGAAAACGAGTGCCTCATCACTGTCGGTGGCTCCGAGGCGCTCTACCTCGTCCTCACTGCCATCCTCAACCCCGGCGACGAAGTGCTCATCCCCGAGCCCTGCTTCGTCTCCTACGAGGCGGAAGTCGTGTTCGCCGGCGGCACGCCTGTGCCCATCGCGACGCAGGTCGAAACCCTCTTCCAGGTCACCGGCGCGCAGCTTGAAGCCGCCGTTACGCCAAAAACCAAGGCAATCCTGATCAACTACCCGAACAATCCCACCGGCGCAATCCTGACGCGCGAGTACATGACCGAGATTGCCGCCGTCGCCGCAAAGCACGACCTCATCGTCATCTCCGACGAGATCTACGACCGCCTCATCTACGCCGGCCAGCAGCACATCACCTTCAGCAGCCTGCCCGGCATGCGCGACCGCACCGTCATCATCGGCGGTTTCTCGAAGGACTACGCCATGACCGGCTGGCGCCTCGGCTTCGCGCTCGGCCCGGCCGACATCCTCGCCGCCATGCGCAAGATCCACCAGTACACCATCATGTCCGCGTCGACCACCGCGCAGGTGGCCGCCATCACCGCGCTCACCGACCCGGCCGCGGAGGACGCCGTCCTCGCCATGCGCGAGAGCTACGACACCCGCCGCAAGCTGATCGTCGGCGGACTCGGCAGCATCGGCCTCACCGCGTTCGAGCCGCGCGGCGCATTCTACGCCTTCCCCGACATCCGCGTCAGCGGCATGACCTCCGATGAATTCGCGATGACGGGCGGCGAGGGTTACGTGCGCATGTGCTACGCCACGGCGCAAAGCCAGATCGAAGAGGCCCTCGAACGCATGCGCCGCTTCGTCCAGCGCCACGGCTAATGGGACGCAGATGACGCAGATAAGGCGGATCATACTGATCCACTCCATCTGCGCCATCTGCGTCCTATTCCGACTTCATTGCAAATCCAATTCCCCCCGAAGCCGCGCAAACTCCGCCCCAAACTCGGCCATGAGGCGCGCCTTTTCGTTTGCCGGCAGCAGGCTCGTGCGTATCCCGTTCAGGCTGGCCCGCTCCAAC
>JALOOB010000313.1 GCA_025454635.1 Anaerolineae bacterium | reverse complement strand
CGTCACGCGATGCCGGAACACATAGTAATTCCATGCCTGGTAGGCCAGGACGATGGGGACGAAGATGAGCGCCACGATCGTCATGATCCGCAGCGTGTACGGGGTCGACGACGCATTGGCGACCGTCAGGCTCCACTCCGGGTTGAGGCTGGAGACCATGACCCGGGGGAAAAGCCCACGCCAGGTGGTGACCACGGTCAGCGCGATGGTCAGCGCGTTCATGGCGAAGGCCCAGGCGAACTTCTTCTGGTTGATGAACCAACCGCCCGCGAGGAAGGCGACGCCCGCGCCGAGGGCGCTGATGCCCGGATTGACGCCGAGCCGCTGGAAGATGTCCGTCGCGAAGTAGGTGGCGACGACGGTTGCTGCGCCGACGATCAGCACGACCGGCCAGAGCTTCTTCGCGAGGCTTTCGGCGCGCGCGCGCAGGTCGCCCTCGGTGCGCAGGGAGAGGAAGACCGCGCCCTGGAGCGTGAACACGCCGAGGCCGGCCAGGCCGCCGAGCAGCGCATACGGGTTGAGCAGGTTGAAGAAGCCGCCGACGTAGTTCATGTTTGCGTCGATGGGCACCCCGCGCACGATGTTCGCCATCGCCACGCCCCACAGGAGCGCGGGGACCGCACTGCCAAGGAAGAAGCACCAGTCCCACAGGGCCCGCCACTTGACGTGCTTGTCCTTGCTGCGGAATTCGAACGAAACGCCGCGCACGATCAGGGCGACGAGCATCAGGAACAGGGCCAGGTAGAATCCGCTGAAGAGGGTCGCGTACCAGTTCGGGAAGGCCGCGAACATCGCGCCGCCGGCGGTGAGCAACCAGACCTCGTTGCCGTCCCACCACGGGCCGATGGTGTTCATCATCACCCGGCGCTCGTCGTCGTTTTTGGCGAGGAACGGGTGGAGGATGCCGACGCCGTAGTCAAAGCCTTCGAGGATGAAGAAGCCGGTGAACAGCACGCCGATCAGGATGAACCAGAGCGTATTGAGTTCCATCGTTGCCTCTACCTTTCAGTCATCAAGACGGGCGCAGCAGCAGGCCGGAATCGTCCGCGGCGCCGGGGGTCATCGAGGGCACGCCGTCGTTCGCGATCAACTCGGTGTCCGCGCGTGAGTACTTCACGAGCAGGAACACGTCGGCCACCATCAGGGCGCCGTAGACGAGCGTGAAGCCGAGCAACGTGGTCAGCACCTGGCCCGATGGCACGGGCGAAACGCCCTGGGCGAGCCGGAACACGCCGAACACCATCCAGGGGTAGCGGCCCATCTCGGTGAGGAGCCAGCCCGTCGAGTTGGCGAGGTAGGGCAGGGCGATGGCGAACGGCACGAACGGCAGAATCCACGATGGCTGGTGCACGCGGTCGCGGAGCGCCCGGATGAGCGCCCAGAGCGCGATGGCGAGCATCAGGAAGCCGGCGCCGACCATGATGCGGAAGGACCAGTAGAGGATGAAGACGTTGGGCACGTAGTTGCCCGGTCCGAACTGCGCCTCATATTGCGCCTGCAACTCGTTGATGCCCTGCACCGCGCAGTCCGGCCTGTTGCAGGCGAGGATGCTCAGCAGCGATGGGATGCGGATCGAGAAAACGTCCTGCAGGTTGCGCGTGTCGCCCACGGTGAAGAGCGACATGCTCGCGCTTTCTTCCGTGTTCCAGAGGGCCTCGGCCGCGGCCATCTTCATCGGCTGGGCCTGCACCATGTGCTGCGCCTGGCTGTGGCCGACGAGGATCACGAGGGCGGAACCGGCGATCGCGGCGAGCGCGGCCATCTTGAACGAGGTGCGGAAGAAGACCTGGTCGCGGTCCTTACGCAGCAGGCGGAACGCCACGATGCCGAGCATGAAGAACGCGCCGGTGGAGAGACCGGCGAAGAAGACGTGCGGGAACTGCACCCACAGGTGCGGGTTGGTCAGCAGCGCGCCGAAATCCGTCATCTCTGCGCGGCCGTTGCGCACCACGTAGCCCACCGGCTCCTGCATCCAGGAGTTGGCGGCCAGGATCCAGAAGGCTGAGATGTTGGATGCGATGGCGACGAGCCAGATGGACGCCAGGTGCACCTTTGGCGAGAGGCGGTTCCAGCCGAAGAGCCAGATGCCGATGAAGGTGGATTCGAGGAAGAAGGCCAGCAGCGCCTCGATGGCGAGCGGCGCGCCGAACACGTCGCCGACAAAGCGAGAGTACTCCGACCAGTTCATGCCGAACTGGAACTCCTGCACGATGCCGGTGACCACGCCCATGGCGAAGTTGATGAGGAAGAGCTTGCCCCAGAACTTGGTCATGCGCTTCCAGGTCTCGTCTTTGGTCACGAACCACATAGTCTGCATGATCGCGACGAGCACCGACAGCCCCAAGGTGAGGGGGACAAAGAAGAAGTGGTACACGGTGGTGATTGCGAATTGCCAACGGGCGAGGATTAATGGGTCCATGAACTCTGCTCCTTTTTGCCTGCCAGTTGTTCAAATGTGATCTGGTCGAGATGAAGCCGGATGATGTCTTTGGCCCGGCACCACACTTCGTGGACCGAGCAGGTCGGGGAGAGGGGGCAGGTGTGCGGCTCGACCGCGCAACGGTTGAGCGCAAGCGGCCCTTCCATGGCCTCCACCACCTGCAGGAGGCTGATCTCGGCCGCGGGGCGAGCCAGCTCGATGCCGCCTTCGCTCCCGCGCGTGGTCTGGATGATGCCGGCTGCGGCGAGCCGGGTGACGACGCGGCGGACCAGCGCCTTCGGGATCAGCCGCTCGCTGGCGATCTGCTGCGCGGTCGCGCGCGCGCCATCCCCCCCCAACGAAAGGTGAAGGACGACCCGTGCGGCGTAGTCGGTCTCGCGGCTGATGGTGATCATTCGGCTTTTGCGCTGGCGGTCCGCCCGGGAGGAACGGGGGCGGCGGGACAAATGAGACGAGATTAGTCTCATTGTACAGCAACGCGCAAGATTGTCAAGGGCTTCACAAGCGCGCGACCTTAAATTTTCGCGCAATGGGGCGGCGCGGCGGTGGCTCAGGAGACGGAACGAGCTTCGTACCGCGTAGCGGCCCCGGGTCTGCGTTCGATAACCGGCGTCGCTATGCGCTATGAAGCTCTTGCCGTATTGTAGCAGGGGATCGGGCGAGAAAGAAAACGGGCTGCGCTTGCCGGCGCAGCCCGTTTTGTCCGAGGTTATTCGCTCAGATGAGCGCGCCGCGTCACTGGCTTGCGGGCTGGTAGCCGAACGTGCGGACGTACTCAACCGACGCCCAGCGCTCGTCCTCGCTCAACCGGTCCTGGTGCGCGGGCATGATGCCCTTGCCGGCGCTGACCGACTGGTAGTACTGCTGCGCGGGGTACTGCGGGATGAAGTCGGGCGTGAACTTGCGGGCTTGTGGGATGACGCCCTCGCCGTTTGCGCCGTGGCAGTTGACGCAGCCCGCGCTCTCATACACGGTTTTGCCCTGGGCGATCTGCTCGGCGGGCACCGCGAAGCTCCACAGCGCCCACGTCGCGTTCCAGCGCTCGTCGTCCGACAGCTCATCCTTGAACGCGGGCATTTCGCCTGCGCCGTTCGTGACGACGGCAAAGAAGTCCACCGGCGCGGCGCCGCGCATGTAGCTCACGTCGGTGAAGTCGCGCGATCCCTCGACCTGCCCTTTGCCATCCGCGCCGTGGCAGCTTGCGCAGTTCTCCTGGTAGATCGCCAGGCCCGCGGTTGCGTCTGGCGCGCTCGTTGGGAACACAACGCCCGGCTGTGGCGTGTTTTGCGAGCCCGGCGCGGGCATGGTCGCCGGGATGAGGGTGGGGATGCGCGTGGGCGCCTCGGGCAGGGGCGCGGGCGTGTTGCACGCAGCCAGGACCAGGCCCAGCAGGATCACGCAGAGGGTTGGCAGGATTTTAGTCTTCATAACTCTTCCTCTCCGTTCGCCAGGCTTCACTGGCTCAAGGTCTTCACGTAATTCACAACGTCCCAGCGTTCGCGCGGGTTGAGGTTCTCGCGCAGCGGCGGCATCGTGCCGTAGCCCTGGGAGATCGTAATGTAGATCGTGCCGTCCGACATGGTCGCATAGCGCGCGTCGGTGAGGTTGGCGGGCCGGCGCATTTCCGGCTTCCAGAACTGCGTGATCGGTCCGTCGCCGAGGCCGCCGCCGCCGTGGCACAGGGCGCAATGCCGCTCGTACAGCACCTGCCCGCGCGACAGCGACACGTCGTCCGCCGGGACCGGGTTGTCGGGCACGCCGGCCTTGGGCTCGCTTGGGCCGTCGAAGCGCACCGCGTCGCCCGGCGCCGACTTGCGCGGACCGGTCTGATACTGGATCGAGATCTGGTCCTCCATGTTGCTGGCCCAGTTGATCTTGATAATGTCGTAGGTGAAGATCAGGCCGATCAGCAGCGGCACCGTCACGATGGTCAGCGTCAGGATCACCCGGCGCAGATAACCAGAGGGTGGGATCATAGGGGCCTCCGCTCCGG